>JBAXRL010000013.1:0-17620 GCA_037131205.1 Actinomycetes bacterium
ACAGGTGACCGATCATGTTCGGCCACGTGGCAGGGGAGTGGTAGAGCGTGAACCACAACTCGGCGGCGATGCTCGTCACGAGCGCCGCCAGCAACAGCCGCCACGACTGGTAAGGGAGCCGGCGGCGGCGGCGCCAGATCAGCGCGATCGCGACGAGGAAGAGTAGGCAGATGAGGTACTCGGACGCCTTCTTGAGCGGCGTCAGCCCGCTGCCCTCCAGCAGCGATTCCGGGAAGATGTGCCACCAGTAGATGCTCGAGAGAAGCAGCGCCGCGTACCCGGCGAAGCACACAAGAACGACGCCCACACGCATACGCTTGCCGATGAAGAACGTCGCCACGACGAAGGACCCGGCGAGAAGCAGGCGGGCGCCCAGCCACACCTGCGTAGGCGGATCAGGTGAGTCGCTGATCAGGCCGAGACCGGGATAGTCGACGACATGCACGATCTGCAGGGCGGCGACCGTCCACAGCGCGATGCCCAGGAAGACGGCGAAATCGTCGTCCAGGAACTGGCGCAGCGACCAGGCCATGACCAGCACGCTGAGGCAGACGACGATGAAGACGATCTCGGCCAGGGTGTGAAACAGGAGGTAGGAGTGCAGCCTCGCGAGGTACAGCAGGGCGAGCAGCACGACGCCGATGATCGCGGTCAGGCGATCGTCGCGAGACCATACGAACGAGCGCTGCTTTGCATCCTCCACGCGGCGACTGTATCAAACCCGCCTCGGGACGCGTCCTCGCGGGGGGGACAAGCTCTAGCTGCCGAAGCCCTCGCGGTAGCGCTTGCAGAGGTCGGTGTACGTCTGCTTGAAGCCGAGCCAGGCCTCGCGGTATTCCTCGTCGACGGCGCGCTCGAGCAGACGCGCGGGGATGCCTGCGGCGACCCGCGCCGGCGGCACCACGGTGCTCTGGGTCACGACCGCGCCCTCCGCGATCATGCCCCACTCACCGACCTCGGCCCAGTCGCTGACCACAGCGTTCATGCCGACCACGGCGTAGTCGCCGACCAGCGTGACGCTATGGACGACGCAGCCGTGACCCAACGTGACCCACGAGCCGATGGTGCAGGTCTCGCCGGGGCGCGCGTGGACGACGCAGTTGTCCTCCACGGCGCAGCAGTCGCCGAGGACGATACTGCCGTAGTCGCCGCGCAGGCGAGCGCCCGGCCCGATCCAGCAGCGGGCGCCCAGGCGCACGTCGCCGATCACGTCCGCCGACGGGTGGATCCAGCACCCCTCGCCAATCGGCGGAGTCTTGCCTTCGAAGCTCGTCACGGTCATGGCGCCAACACTACCGCATGCCCGCAGTCCGCCGTCGCTGGTGAGCGCTTGCACTTGACCTGGCTCCTCAAATATCGTATATAAGCAAGTATGCAAATACAGGACAACATCCCAGCACCCCCGTCGCCAGACCTCAAGCCCGTGTACCGCATGCACGCCGAGCTCTGCAAGGCGCTTGCCAACGAGCATCGCCAGGCGCTCCTGCACGCCATCGGCGATGGCGAGAAGTGCGTCGGCGACCTCGCCGCGGAGATCGGCATCTCGGTGCACAACGTCTCTCAGCACCTGCGCGTCCTCAAGGAGCGCCGGCTCGTCGAGTCGCGCAAAGAGGGTCAGACGGTCTACTACCGCGTCACCAACATGAAGTTCATCCAGGCGTGCGCCCTGATCCGTGAGGCGCTGGTGGAGCAGCACCTGGCCCAGGGCGAGTCGCTGCAGGCGGCCGAGCTCCTCGACGCCGCGCGGCGGCGGCCGGCGACGACGGCGCCATCGGCGCCGACGGCTTCGGCGAGCGCGCCGGCATAGCCCAAAGGTACGAACCAGGCGAGCGGCCTTCAGCAGGCCCGAGCTTGCGAAAAGGAACACAAGCACAAGCCCCGTCACGAAGGAGAGCATCATGGCAGAAGACCTCAGCACTATTCAGGTAGAGAAAGTCGTCGACGCCCGCGGCACCTCGTGCCCCGGCCCCATCCTGGCCGCCAAGAAGGGCATCCCCAGCGTCTCCATAGGCGGCGTCATGGAAGTCATGGCCACCGACAGCGGTACCCAGAAGGACATCCCCGCCTGGTGCAAGAAGATGGGTCACGAGTACCTGGGCATCATCGAAGAGCCTGGCTTCATGAAGCTGTACGTCAAGAAGATGAAGTAATGACGGCCGAGCCTCAAGTACAGGAGGACCAGGCGTTCGCCCCGCGGATCCTGGTCTTCAGTACCAACAACATCTCCGACCCCGGCATCGACCTGGCCGGCAGCTCGCACATGCACTACTCACCGAACGTCACGGTGATCAGCCTGCCCTGCACGAGCGGCATCAAGCCGAGCTGGGTGCTGTACGCCGTGGATCAGGGCTTCGACGGCGTGTTCATCGCCGCCGATGGCGAGGAGTGCGCCTACCTGACCGACTGCAGCGAGCGCACCGCCGGCATCATGACGGACGCGCAGGCGCTGCTCATCGAAGGCGGCTACGAGCCGCAACGCGTGCGCATGGCCGCGATCTGCTCGGTCTGCGCCGAGCCGTTCACCAACTACATGCACGAGTACTCGACGTCCCTGGCCGAACTGGGACCCTCCCGGAAGGCGACCGCATGAATAGCCAACGTAGTGGAGCTGTCGAGCGGGGCGCCGAAGGTACACCGCTCAAGTACGACGCTCTGGTGGTCGGCAGCGGCATCGGCGGCATGGAGTCCGCCCTCAAGCTCGGCGACATGGGCTACAAGGTGCTCGTCGTCGAGAAGGATGCCAGCGTGGGCGGCAAGATGATCCTGCTCAGCAAGGTCTTCCCCACGCTCGATTGCGCCAGCTGCATCTCCACTCCCAAGATGGCTGCCACTATCCACCATCCCAACATCGACGTCCTCACCTACGCCCGGGTCGAGGGCATCCGCGCCAACGGCGACGGCGCCTACCGCGCCAGGATCACGCAGAAGCCGAAGTTCATCGACGAGGTCGCCTGTACCGGCTGCCGCCTCTGCGAGATGGCCTGCAACGTGGCTGTGCCCGACGAGTTCAACGCGGACATGGTGTCGCGGCGGGCGGCGTACATCGCCTTTCCTCAGGCTGTGCCGAAGAAGGCTGTCATCGAGCGCGCCGGCGTCTCGCCATGCACCTACGAGTGCCCGGCGGGCATCAAGGCGCACGGCTACGTGGCTCGCGTGCGCAGCGGCGAATACGACCAGGCCTTCGACCTGGTGCTCGAGACGACGCCGCTCGTGGGCAGCCTCGGGCGCGCCTGCTACGCGCCCTGCGAGGACCAGTGCACGCGCGGCGAGCTCGAAGGCCCGCTGCCGATCCGCCGCCTCAAGCGCTTCATCGCCGACCAGCGGTACGGCCAGGCGGAGCCCAAGGCCGTGGAGAAGCCCGAGCAGAACGGCAAGAAGGTCGCCGTCGTCGGCTCGGGCCCGGCCGGCCTCACCGCCGCCTGGCAGCTCGCCCTCAAAGGCTACGGCGTCAAGATCTTCGAGGCCGCGTCCACGCCGGGCGGCATGCTGAGTCTCGGCATCCCGGCGTACCGTCTGCCCAACGACGTCGTCGCCGATGACGTGAGCAACGTCACCGCCATCGGCGTCGAGATCGCCACCGACGCGCGGGTCGACGACGTCGCCGCGCTCAAGGCGGACGGCTTCGACGCCGTCCTGCTGGCGACGGGCACGCACAAATCCGTGGGTTTGCGCGTGCCCGGCGACGATCTGGACGGCGTCCAGAGCGCGCTCGCCTTTCTCCGCGCCGTCAAGCTCGACGAAGGCGTGGACCTGGCCGGCAAGCGTGTGCTCGTGGTCGGCGGCGGCAACGTCGCCATCGACGCGGCGCGCACGGCGCGCCGCCTCGGCGCCGCCTCCGTCGCCCAGGCCAGCCTTGAGCCCTGCGACGAGATGCCGGCCCACGACTTCGAGGTGGAAGAAGCTCGCGCCGAGGGCATCACGCTGCACGACGGCTGGGGCATCGACCACTTCACCGGCGAGGGCCGCGTCCAGAGCGCCGAGCTCAAGGTCTGCACCTGCGTCTTCGACCCCGACGGCCGTTTTCGCCCCGAGTACGACGAGAGCCAGCGCATGAGCCTCGAGTGCGACGCCGTCATCGTCGCCGCCGGTATGGGCGCCGACACCGAGGCGTTCGGCCTCGAGACCAACGCCAACCGCACGCTCAAGGCCGACCCCGCGACGCTGCAGACCGCGGTACCGCACGTCTTTGCGGCCGGCGACGTCGTCACCGGCCCGACGATGATCACCACCGCGGTCGGCCAAGGCCGCCGCGCGGCCTTCATGATCGACCGCTTCCTGCAGGGCGCCGAGCTCGATACCGATGGCTTCGACGAGATGCTACCCGTCGCGGACAAGGTTGAGGTTCTCGGGCGGCAGGATGTGTACGACCGCCGCGAGCCGTTCGAATCGAGCGCCGTGATGAGCGCCGCGCCGACCGACTTCGGCGAGACCGAGGGCCCGATGACCGAGGACGAAGCCTTCCTTGGCGCCGCCCGCTGCCTCGACTGCGGCGTCTGCTCCGAGTGCCACGCTTGCGTGGACGCGTGCCCCGCCGACGCCATCAAGCTCGATATGGTCGGTGAAGACATCGAGGTCGAGGTCGGCTCTGTGGTCCTGGCCACCGGCTTCAGGCTCTTTCCGGCCGACGCCAAGCCGCAGTACGGCTACGGCCGCTACAAGAACGTCATCACCGGCATGCAGATGGACCGCCTTCTGGCGCCGACTCGGCCGTACAACGCCGTGCTGCGCCCCAGCGACGGCAGGGTGCCGGACAACATCGCCTACGTGATGTGCACCGGCTCCCGCGACGACACCGTCGGCAACCCGCTGTGCTCCAAGATCTGCTGCATGTACTCCGTCAAGCAGAACCAGCTCATCATGGGCGCCCTGCCGCTCGCCGACGTCACTGTCTACTACATCGACGTGCGCTCGGTGGGCAAGGGCTACGACGAGTTCTACAAGCAGGCCGAGGACATGGGCGCCAACTTCGTCAAGGGTCGCGTCTCGGGCATCACCGAGACCGACGAGGGCAACCTCGTGCTCCGCTACGAAGACATCGAGAACGGCGGCGCGCTCGCCGAGGCCGAGCACGACATGGTCGTGCTTGCCGTCGGCGTGCAGCCCAACGCCGAGGCGCAGCACCTCTTCGAGGACGGCGCCCTGGCGCTCGACGACTACTACTACGTCGGCGAGGCCGACGAAGACCTCGACCCCGGCCGTACCAACCTCCCCGGCGTCTTCGTTGCCGGCTCGGCCGCGGGAGCCAAGGACATCCCCGACTCCATCCTCCACGCGGGCGCCGCGGTCGCCCAGGCCGCCGCTCACCTGGAGAGAGCCAAAGTGAGCGAAGAGGCGAAAGCGAAGGTGACGTCATGAGCGGCCGCAAGATCGGCGTGTACGTCTGCCAGTGCGGCGGCAACATCAGCGACTACGTCGACGTCGACAAGGTCGTCGCCGCCGTGGAGCACGACCCGGACGTGGTCGTGGCGCGCTCGGCGATGTTCACCTGCTCGGACTCCACCCAGCAGGAGATCATCGAGGACGCCCATGAGAAGGGCCTCGACGCGCTCGTCGTGGCCTCGTGCTCTCCCAAGCTCCACACGGTCACGTTCCGCGACGTCGCCAAACGCGCCGGTATGAACCCCTTCCAGTACACCCAGGTGAACGTTCGCGAGCAGTGCTCGTGGACGCACACCGACGATGAGGAAGGCGCGACCGACAAGGCGGTGCGCCTGGTGCGCGCCGGCATCAACCGCACGCGCCTCACCGAGCCGCTCGAGCCCATCGTCGTGGAAACGACGCCGAAGAGCCTCGTCGTCGGCGGCGGCATCGCCGGCCTGCGTGCGGCCCTGGGGCTGGCCCAGATCGGACTCACGGTCTATCTCGTGGAGAAGGCTCCTCAACTCGGCGGCTGGGTCGCCGGCTTCGGCCACATGTACCCGCACGGCCGCAACGGCGCCGATCTGATCGCCACGCTCGAGGAGAAGGTTCGCGCAAACCCGGCGATCACTGTGTTCGCGAACGCGGAAGTGATGAGCAAGTCCGGCAGCTTCGGCAACCTTCAGGCGACGATCGCGGTGCAAGGCGAGCGACTGGAGACCATCACCGTCGATGTCGGCTCGATCGTCGTCGCCACCGGCTTCGACACCTACAAACCGGCCGCCGGCGAGCTCGGCTACGGCATCGACGGCGTCGTCACGCTGCCCGATTTCAAGAGGATGGTGGACAAATCGGCCGGCCCGCTGAAGTTCAACGGCCGGCCGGTCAAGACCATCGCCTACATCTACTGCGTCGGCAGCCGCCAGAGCGAGAACGTCGAAGGCGGCCACACGTACTGCTCGCGCTACTGCTGCACCGCGGCAGTGGACGCCGCGCTCGAGGCGGCCGCCAAGGGCGACCCCGGCCTGCGCCAGTACCACCTCTACCGCGACATGCGCACCTACGGCAAGTACGAGCTGCTGTGGAACGAGTCGCGCGAGAAGGGCTCGCTGTACCTGCGCGTGCCCGACGACGAGCCGCCGGCGGTCGAGAAGCTTGCTTCCGGCGGCCTCAAGGTCACGACCAGGGACCTGCTCACCGGCGGCGAAGAAGTGGCCATCCCGGCCGACCTCGTCGTGCTCGTCACCGGCATGGCGCCGCGCGAGAACGGCGAGCTGGTCAGCGTGCTCAAACTGCCGGTGGGCAACGACGGCTTCTTCAACGAGATCCATCCAAAGCTCCGCCCGGTCGAGACGATCGTGGACGGCGTGCTCATCTGCGGCGCCTGCCAGTCGCCCAAGAACTCGGCCGAGGCGGTCGCCAGCGGCCTCGCGGCGGTCACCCAGAGCGGCGCCATGCTCAAGCGCGGCTTCGCCGAGCTCGACCCAATGGTGGCGCTGGTCGACACCGACGCCTGCACCTGGTGCGGCAAATGCTTCGACGCTTGCCCCTACGCCGCTATCGAGCAGATCGAGGAGAGCGGCAAGGCGGTCGCCGGCGTCATCAGGACCGCCTGCAAGGGCTGCGGCGGCTGCGTGCCGGTGTGCCCCACCGACGCCGTCGACCTGCAGGGCTACACCGACGCTCAGATCAAAGCCATGATCGACGGCCTCCTGGAGGTGAGCTGCTCATGACACCGATCACCGGCGGCACGAAGATCAAGGACGCGGATCCGGGGAACCGCAGCGTCCGCGAGATCGTCCGCGACGAACAGGTCATGCGCCGCCGCGTCCTGGCGGCGCTGGCCGACGGGCCCCTTACGGTGCCCGAGCTCGCCACGGCCCTCGAGCGTCCGTCCCACGAAGTGGTGTTCTGGGTCATGGGCCTCCGTAAGTACGGCTGGCTCGCCGAGATCAAAGAAGTCACCGATGAAGGCTACTTCCGCTACCAAGTGGTGAAGAGGGAGGGCTCATGACGGCTCTCGTGAACCCCGGGCTGGCGGCGGAGCTCGAACGCTCCGACGAGTTCAACGCCGACGCCTGCATGAACTGCGGGGTGTGCTCCGCCATCTGCCCGATGGGCGTCGATGTCGAAGTGCGCAAGCTGTTCCGCTACGTGCTCCTCGGCATGGAGGATCAGGTCAGGGCCCAGACAGAGAACGTCTTCTCCTGCCTGCTCTGCAAGATGTGCGAGGAGAACTGCCCCGCGGGCGTGCACATCGCTGAGAACGTACGCACCCTGCGGCACCACATCGTCCGCACCACCTTCGGCCTCGGGGAGGGATGATCATGCCGCTCCCGACCGGCGAAGTGATCGGCATCCTGGGCGACAACCTGCGCCTGCGGAACTCCGTGCTGCCGCTGCCCACCAAGGTGGCGACCAAGTGGACCGAGGGTCTCGACCTGCCACACGGCGGCCAGACCGTGCTCTACACCGGGTTGATGTACCAGCTCATCCCGTACATCGAGGGCCTCGTGAAGGCCCAGATCAAGATGGGCGACTCGTGGATGGGCAAGTACACCGGCCTCGGCCGCAAGGTCAACCGTTTCCTGAACGTCTCGGCGTTCATGGCACGACCCTCCGCGGAGGAACGCGCCGTCTACGACCAGGTGCCGATCAACGTCGTGCACCTGCTGCGCAAGGCCGGCGTGGAGTTCGGCGCCCTCTACGAGGACGACCTCTACTCGGGCGCCCTCGCCTACGACCTCGGCCTCGACGAAGTCGTGGTCGAGCATGCCAAGAAGGTCCACGCCATCTTCAAGAAGCGCGGCGTGAAGACCGTGATCACCATCGACCCCCACACCACGACCATGCTGCGCAGCGTCTACCCCAAGATCCTCGAAGGCTACGATATCGAGGTGCGCAGTTACCTCGAGGTGCTGGCCGAGAAGGGGATGACGCCGAGCACGATGCTCAGCGGCGACGTCGCCATCCACGACTCGTGCGTCTTCGCCCGCTACGAGGGCATCGTCGACGAGCCCCGCGAACTGTTGGCGGCCGCCGGCGTCACCGTCCGCGACCCGGAGAACACGGGTCGCCAAACATGGTGCTGCGGCGGCCCCGTCGAGTCGCTCTACCCGGCCAAGGCGGCCGCCAACGCCGAGAAGCGCGTCGCACAGCTCCGCGCCGCGGCGCCCGACGCCGTCACCATGTGCCCGATGTGCTTCGTCAACCTGAGCGCCGCCGCCGGCGACACGATGCGCTTCAAGGACATCTCGCAGTACCTGCGGGAGGCCTACGCGTCCTGAGGCCGGCGCCGCCGACCCGGAACTGGACAGCACTGGAGGTGCTGGAGTGGATACGACCAAGAAGACGATCATCTTGTTCAGCGGCGATTTCGACCGCGTCATGGCGGCGTTCATCATCGCCAACGGCGCCGCCGCCATGGGCGACGACGTGACCATGTTCTTCACCTTCTGGGGCCTCAACATCCTGCGCAGGCCCGAGAAGGTGCCGACGAAGGACAAGAAGAGCACCCTGCAGGCGATGTTCGGCAAGATGATGCCCAAAGGCACCAGGAGGCTCGGCCTCTCCAAGATGAACTTCGCCGGCATGGGCGCCCCCATGATGAAGAAGGTCATGAAGGGCGCCGGCGCCATGACGCTCGAGGAGCTCGTCGATTCCGCCCGCGAGCAGGGCGTGAGGTTCATCGCCTGCACGCTCTCCATGGACATCCTCGGCTTCAAAGAGGAAGAGATGATCGACGGCCTCGAGTATGCCGGCGTCGCCGCCTACCTGGGCGAGGCCGACGAGGCCAACGTCAACCTGTTCATCTAGCAGCCGTACGGCGGCCACGCCCGAACGACGGGCGCCCGAGCGGCCCGCGACCGTCTCTCACGACCGTCGCGGGCCGCTCCCCCGTACGCGGCTGGACGAGTGTCCCCCGCGGGAAGCTCCGGCCCTCCCGGCGATGTCGCCCAGAGCGCGGGCGACGTCGCGCCGACCGCTGGTATCGTGAGCATATGCTCATATACCATGCAGAGACTGAAGGCGAGCGGCGCCCCAGCGGTGCCGCGCAGCCAGGAAGGGCGCCGCCGAAGATCACCGTGCGGCAGAAGGAGGTTCCGGTGGGACGACTGACCGAGGATGCGAAACATGTGCTCGCCCAGATGCTGGTCACGCCGGTGGCGACCGCGTCGAAGGACGGCCTGCTCAACGTGGTGCCGATGACCTTCGTGAAGACGCTCGGCGATTCCGCAGTGCTCATCGCGAACAACCACATGGACAAGGGCGCGAGGAATCTGGAGGACGACCCGGAGTAGACAGGCCGGCGCGGCAAGGGCGCGCCGCGTCCGGCCGGGGAGCGAGTCAGGCGCCGGCCCCGTCCGCGTCGTCCGCCTTCGGGAACAGCTTGTCGCAGTAGTAGCCGTCCGCCATGTAGATCGCCGCCAGCGGGTTGTGGCCCAGCACTCTGTCTTTGGCGGCCAGCACTGTCACCGGGGCCACTGAGTGCTTCATGAACAGGCTGTCGTGGCCGACGCAGAGACCGAGCAGCAGGTTGAGCTCGGTCCCGGCATGGTCCAGGGCCCGCGCCTGTCCGATCGGGTTACACATCGCCTCGAACTCGCCCGGGGTGACTTTGTCCTCGTCGCCCAGACCCAGCTCCTCCTTGGGGAGGCTGCCGTTCTTGCAGGCCACCGAGTCGACCGAGAAGCCGTTCGCTCTGAGCACGCGACTGGTGACGGCGGCCTCGGCCTGAAGGCCGATGCAGAAGGCGAGGCCCAGCTTCGAGTAGCCGCAGCGGCGGGCGAAGTCCATGATCTCCTCGATGCGGGTGAGACGACAGTAGCCGTGCGCCTCCACGAGGCCGGCGTTGCGCGCCAGGTGCGCGTCCTCGCCCTCGCGATACAGGTCCAGCACCTCGGACTCGAAGGACTCCCGTGACGGACAGCCACGGGGGTAGGACGCCGTGTCGATGCTTTCGCAGCACGCCACCCGGCCACATTCTGCGCACGCGTACATGTCGCGCCTCCGTCTCAATCGATTTCGGATTCGGTGACGACTTCCGCCTTGATAAGGGACACGAGCCGCTGAAGGCCCTGAAAGACGTGCTCCCGGATGTCCCCCGCGACGACCAACCTCATGATGTCGTCGCCCACAGAGAGCTCCCCCTCGTTGACCCAGCCACGCACGGCGAAGATCCCCGGCCACGTACCGGCATCGGCGAGCACCTCCTGGAACCTCGTCAGGTCGGCGCTGAGCAACATCCCAGCCACGGGCTCGCCCGAACGCGAGATCCCGCGCACGATGCCCTGGTGGGCAAGGATCATGCCGGTCGCAGATGATCCCGGCTGCGACTTCACAACGCGGATCCAGTCGTCGATGTCGGGCACGCTCATGGTTTCCCGTCCTTGTACGTCGTAGCGGCCTGGTCCATTTGCGGTTTCCCGCCGAGTACCGAGATCCCCGCTCGCGGCTTGCATCCGATCGTAGCCCAAGCGAGCCTGCGAGTTCCAGCACGGCCCGGCGAAGCCGGCGCGCCGGCACAACGGCAGCTGCCTGCATTCTTGACTCATGGGACAATACAAGCATACGCTCATAACTGACAGCGGGCCGCCCCTCCCACACCGGCCCGCTCCGTCCACCCACCGAAGGCCAGTGAAGGAGACTCTCATGTCAGACGACAGACACGTCCCGAACATGCCGCTCCTCGGCGACAGGTTCCCGGAGATGACGGTCAAGACGACCCACGGCATGAAGGACCTGCCCGGCGACTACGCCGGAAAGTGGTTCGTCCTGTTCAGCCACCCCGGCGACTTCACGCCCGTGTGCACCACCGAGTTCTATGCCTTCTCCAAGCGCGACGATGAGTTCAAGGCGCTCAACGCCGAGCTCATCGGCATGTCGGTGGACCAGGTCTTCTCGCACATCAAGTGGGCGGAGTGGATCGAGGAGAAGCTGGGCGTGAAGGTGCCGTTCCCCATCATCGCCGACACCGGCGCCGTCGCCGGGAAGCTCGGCATGATCCACCCCGGGATGGGCTCCAACACCGTCCGCGCCGTGTTCATCATCGACGACAAGGGCACCCTGCGCTTGATGCTCTACTATCCGCAGGAGGTCGGGCGCAACGTCGACGAGATCCTCCGCGCCATCAAGGCGTTGCAGTATGCGACTGCCCACAAGGTCGCCATGCCCGCCGACTGGCCCAACAACGCACTTCTCGGCGATCGGGTGATCATCCCGCCCGCGCAGACAGTCGCAGACGCCGCCGAGCGCCCCAAGCAGTACGACTGCTACGACTGGTGGTTCTGTCACAAGGCGCTCGAGGAGAAGTAGCAGAGCGCGTGACCGACGACGACATCCGCATCAGGGTCCTGGTCGACAACGCCAAGGGTGCGACCGGGCTGCAGTCGCAGTGGGGGCTCTCCTTCTGGATCGAGACGCCCGCTGCGCGCGTCGTGCTCGACTGCGGCGGTTCGGGTGCCTTCCTGCAGAATGCCCGGCGACTACGTGAACCCATTGAGGCTGCCGACGCGTTCGTCCTCAGCCACGGGCACTTCGATCACGGTGGCGGCGTCCGCGAACTCATGGACGCCGCGCCATCCGCTTGTCTGGTGCTTCACCCAGGGGCCCTGGTTCCGCGCTGGTCGCTCCGCAAGAACGGGAAGGTCGACCCTATCGGCCTGCCCGACCGCAGCCTTGCCGCGCTGCGCGCGGCGCCGGGACGCTCAGTCTGGGCTCTGGCGCCGCTTGAGGTGGCACCGGGTGTGTGGGCCTCCGGGCCGGTGCCGCGGCGCCATGCGCTCGAGGAGGCGGAGCGCACCTTCTTCCTCGACACCGCCTGCACCATCCGCGACCACGTCGTCGATGATCAGGCCGCGTGGATCGAGACGCCGGTCGGACTGGTCGTGCTTTGTGGCTGTGCGCACAGCGGAGTCATGAACACCGTGCAACACGTTCGCGAGACCGTCGCCGCTCGTGCGGCGGTGGCGGGTGCGGACGATCCGGTCGTTCCGGTGGCCGCCGACGGGTTCCCGGTCGTGCGGGCGCTGCTCGGTGGCATGCATCTGCTGCAGGCTCGCAAGGAGCGTCTGCAGGCGACGGTCGCCTGCCTCGAGGCTCTTGACCTGGAGCTCTGCGCGCCGTGCCACTGCACCGGCAAGCGGGCGACGTCGCTGCTTCGCGAGCGACTTCCTGAGGCGTTTGCGGAGATCGTGACCGGGCGCGAGCTGAGGCTGGCGTATTCGACCCGGCGACCGCAACGGTCGCTCGGTCGACGGACAACTGAGGCGTGGAGCGAATGAGCTGTGGTACCGGGCAAATGACGAGCTTCGTTTGGCTCGGGGAGGTCGCCGCGCCGCCGTGCATTCGTCACTTGACTGCATAGCCTGCCTCATCCGCCAGACACTCGAGGCTTCGCGCTTCGTCTCCGCCGACCCCGCCTTGCACGAACGCGCGATGCGGGACATGCTACGCGTGGCGGCTTAGCTCGACCTGGGCCAGGCGCCCCCGCTGCTCACCCAGCGGGTGCAGCATCATATCCGCGCGCTGACTGGCGCTGACGACCCCTACGCTGACGACCCCTACTGTGAGCTCAAGCAGCGTGCCAATGAAGTCGTGCTGGCCGCGCTGCCCGCGCTCTCGGCGGAGGTCCGGGCCGCGGAGGACCCGCTGACCGCAGCCGTTCGACTCGCGATCGCCGGGAACACCATCGATGCCGGCGCCAACGGCGCCGACAGCGTGAAACGGATAGAGCAGGAGCTCAGCGTCGCCTGCGAGCGGCCCTTTCACGGCGACGTCGACGAGTTCCGGCGAGCCGTTGGATCCGCCAGGAGCATCCTGTTCCTCACGGACAACACCGGTGAGATCGTGATCGACCGGCTGCTCGGCGAGCAGCCGCCGCTGGAGCGGACCACCTTCGCTGTGCGCGGCGCGCAGGTGCTCATCGACGCCACACTGGCGGACGCGGGGTTCGCCGGACTCGACCGGCTCGCCGAGGTCATCGACAACGGGTCCGACGCGCCGGGCACCATGCTCGCGGACTGCTCCCGGGAGCTCCGCCTGCGCTTCGCCGCAGCCGACCTGATCATCGCCAAAGGTCAGGGCGACTACGAGACGCTCAGTGGGGAACCGCACGACATCTTCTTCCTCTTCGCCGTCAAGTGCGACGTCGCCGAGCGGCATGCCGGCCTACCGCGCGGCACGCAGGTCCTGTTGCGCTCGGCGGTCGAGAACGTGGCGATTGCGTAGCCGGGGGACGGCGATGAAGCCGCCTCGCCGCCGACTGGTCTCTCGACGGTCACGGAGCTGCACCGCTGGTGTTATGGGCATATGCTTACGTCGCGTGGGCATCAGCCTCGTCCGGGCAGGCGTGTGGCCCGGCTAAGCACCCCAGAGGAGGAGACAAGACATGGCAGGCGATCACGAACCTGGTTTTTCGGCGGTAGCTCGCGACCATGCGATGTATCCGCGGCATCTCGGCCCCCCGCAGAGCTGGGGCGGACGAGCGCGTATCACGGGACCCTGCGGCGACACCATGGAGTTCTGGGTCACCGTCGAGGACGGCTGCGTGAAGCGTGTCTCGTTCACAACCGACGGCTGCGGGTCCTCCCTGGCGTGCGGGAGCATGGCGACCACGCTGTGCCGTGGTCGGCAGATCGGCGAAGCGATCGAGATCGAGCAGGAGAACATCCTCCAAGCGCTCCGTGGCATACCGGCCGAGTCAGAGCACTGCGCACTTCTGGCTGCCACCACCCTGCGAGCGGCCTGCGAGAACGCCTGTTCGGAGAGTGCGTGACGCCCGCCACCGCCGTGAGGAGAAGAACACCATGACGAAGATCGGCATCATCATCTGCGACCGCTTCCACGCCTGTGCGGGAGGCAAGTGCCTGCGGGCACTGCGTCAGCGTGAGGGCGCCTTCGCCCGCTACGGGGACGAGGAAGTCGAGCTAGTCGGCTACACCACCTGCGGTGGCTGCCCCGGCGGCAACGTGGAGTACGCCCCGGCAGAGATGAAGAAGAACGGCGCCGAGGTGGTACACCTCGCCACCGGCCTGGTCGTCGGCTACCCACCGTGCCCCAATCTGGACGCGTTCGACGGCTTCCTCGGCGAGAAGTACGGCTTGGAGGTGGTCGTCGGCACCCATCCCATCCCCGAGAACTACTACCAGACGCACCAGAAGCTGGGGACGTGGACCTCACTGCGCTGGCAGGAGCTCATCCAGCACGTAGTGACCGACGACGAGACGAGACGCGCCTACGACTGACCCTGCGCTTCTGCCGCTCGGCAGCCACCTGAGAGTCGAGCTCCCTGCGCTTCATGCGCTCTCGGGTGTTGCCTTCGACGGCATCTCGGGTATTATGAGCATATGCTTGTAACTCGCGTGCAGTACGATGCCGCACCGGTCGTAGCTGAGCACGGCGAGCGTGGGATGCCGGTCTTGGAGAGCGCCGCGCCGCCTCGCAACAACGGAGGTCCAGTCATGACGTCGACACAGACTCCTCTCATCTCCAGCGATCAGGACGCGTTTGAGGCCGTTGTGCGTGATTCCTGTCACGTGCGGCGCTTTCTGGACGACGCGGTACCCCGCGAGGACATCGAGCATATGGTCGGGGTGGCGATCAGCGCGGTGAGCGCCTGCAACTCGCAGGTGTGGCGCTTCATCGCGATCCAGGATCGCAAGCTGGTCTCCGCCATGCAGACCGCGGTCCTCGAGCGCTTCGAGCAGTTCGCGCTCCGGCCGGGGCTGGCGCTCCAGGAGCAGAAGCGCATGGTGGCGCGCGCGCAGGCTCTTCTCTTCGCCAAGGCGCCGCTCTGCATCGCGGTGCTGGCGACGCCGCACGACTCGCCGATGGAAGAGCTCATGAGGCTGTCAGGCATCACCCAGGAAGAGCACGATCGTCTGTGCGCACGACCAGAGCTACAGAGTGCCGGAGCGGCGGTGCAGCTGCTGACATCGACCGCGCATGCCATGGGCTACGGCGCCTGCTGGACGTGCGCGCCAATCGTGGCGGGAGAGCGCCTCGAGCAGCTGATGGACGTCGAGCCGCCCGCCCGGCTAGTGGCGCTGGTGCCGATCGGCCGCCCGGCGGAACTGCCCGCGGCCCGCAAACGGCTGCCGCTCGAGCAGGTACTGAGCTTCCGCTGAGTTTGAGGTGGATGGGCCGGTAGGTCGCGCGCCGCACGGCGTCAGGCATGGCTGGGCCATGACCCGTGTGCTCGGACGCTTGCCGCTGCCGATCGTTTGCGACCGGCGGGGCTGAGGTGGACCGCGACCACGCGGCCGTGGGCCGCGCCGTCGGGCGCGTCGCCACTTGGGGCGTCCTCGTCAGCGTCGCTCTGGTGGTGCTCACCGTGGTCATCGCCGCCGTCTCGCACAGCTTTGCGCTCACGGCCATGGCCGTGGACTGCGTCGTCGATGTGGTCGCGGCGCTCGTGCTCTGGCTGGGCCTCAGGCTCTCCGAGCGCGAGACGGCCGCCTTCCCCTACGGCCTCTACAAGGTCGAGAACCTCTTGCAGGTGGCCGTCGCGCTGCTCATCTTCGTCGCCTCCTACGAGATCGCGCGACAGGCGTTTGCAGCCGGCCGGCGGGCGCCCACCATCGGCGCGCTGGTCATTGCCGGCGTCGTCGTCACCATCGCGGCGACGTGGACCTACGGCTGGTACGCGATGAGGCTGGGCAAGCGCGTCTCGTCGCCGGCCCTGATCGCCGACGGCAAGCATCGCCAGACCGATGTGGTCTCGACGTCGCTGGCGCTGGTCGCCGTCGTCTGCACGTACGCGGGCTTCAACATCGACCGCGTGGCCGCCTTCGTGATCCTCGGCTTCGCACTCTACTCCGGCTGGGGGCTGCTGGTGAGCGGCATGAAGGTGCTGCTGGATGCGTCGGTCGACGCCAAGACGCTGGCGCAGGTCGATCGCATCCTCGCGCAGGAGGCGCTGATCGAGCAGGTCGACGCGCGCGCAGTGCGCAGCGCCGGCCGCTATCTGTTCCTCGAGGCCACACTGCGTCTGCGCACCGATGATCTCGTCAAGGCTCATGCGGCCAGCATGCACTTGGAGGCTCAGATCCGCGTGGCGATCCCCGCCATGGAGCGGGTGAGCTTGCATCTGGAGCCCAGGCGCCGCGAGATCCTCCGCGTGGCCGTGCCCTTGGCTTCGCCCGAGGGCGAGATCAGCAGCGAGCTCGGCGAGGCTCCATCCTTCGGCCTCGCCGAGGTGCGCACCGCCGACGGCGACCTGCTGCATCAGGAGGTGCTCCCCAACCCGCAGCTCGGCGCCGAGAAGCAGAAGGGGATTCTCGTGGCCGAGTGGCTGGTCGGGCAGGGCATCGACATGCTGATCACTGTACGCGAGGTCAACAAGGGTCCAAGCTACGTGCTTCGCGAGGCCGGCGTGGAGATGCGGCGCGCACGCGCGGCGCGCCTCGCTGACGAACTGGCGCTTCTCGGGAGCAAGGTCGCCGCTGACGGCGCCTGAGAGACCCGCTCCGGCTTGAATGACCACGGAGGAGGAGATGCCATGTACACCTGCGCGACCTGCGCACGCCACGCCTGCGACGAGGGCGATCCGCTGCAAGCGCCCACCGGTTGCCCGAGTCTGGACCCCGAGAGCGACGCGCGTCTGCTGCAGTACTTCGTCGACGACAACGAGAGGCTGGCGCGCAGCGCCGCCTTGGTCGAGAGCCACGGCTACTGCCGCAAGACGCGCGTCGAAGAGACCATCGACTTCGCCCGACGCCGCGGCTACGAGCGCCTGGGGATCGCCTTCTGCATCGGCCTGCGCCGCGAGGCCGCGGTACTGTCTCGCGTGCTCACCGCCAACGGCTTCACGGTCGCTTCGGTCGTCTGCAAGAACGGCGGCCTCGGCAAGGAGCTGCTGCGCATCGACGATGCCGACAAGGTACACCCCGGCGCCTTCGAGGCGATGTGCAACCCTATCGGCCAAGCGCGCTTCCTCGAGAAGGCCGGAACGCAGCTCAACATCATGCTCGGCCTCTGCGTAGGCCACGACAGCCTGTTCATCAAGTACTCGGCCGCGCCGGTGACCGTGCTGGCCGCCAAGGACAGGGTACTGGGGCACAATCCCTTGGCGGCCCTCTACTTGGCCGACGGCTACTACCACAGCAAGCTGTTCCCGGAAACGGCCGCACCCGAAGAGGGCGCCGGCGTCACCGGTTAGCGTGGCGCCTTCCTGGCGGCGGGCCGCCGGCTTGGGGCCTATCCCTGCAGGGATGTGCGTGCGGGGCGTTCGTGGACCGAGTGGGGCGGTCACGAGACGGTT
>JBAXRL010000014.1:0-17515 GCA_037131205.1 Actinomycetes bacterium
CGCGCGCGACCACCGGATAGCCCAGCTTGTCGCGGTCGTACACGTCCTCCGGGCAGAGCTCGATGCAGATGCCGCAGACCTTGCAGAGCTCGAGGTCCAGCGCGATCTGGGGAGCGGGCGCCGCGCCCGCCGCGGGCGTCTCCTCCGCTGTGTCCACCATCGTCGTCACCCCTCCACCATCGGCAGATCGATGCCGCTTTCCCGAGCCTTCTCGATGGCCTCCGGGTAGCCGGCGTCGGCGTGACGCATCACGCCCGTGCCAGGGTCGGTGGTGAGCACGCGCTGCAGGCGCGCGGCCATCATGTCGGTGCCGTCGGCGACCACCACCATACCGGCGTGCAGACTCTTGCCGATGCCCACGCCGCCGCCGTGGTGGAAGCTCACCCAGCTTGCCCCGGCGGCGGTGTTCAGGAGGGCGTTGAGGATCGGCCAGTCGGCGATCGCGTCGCTGCCATCCATCATGCTCTCGGTCTCGCGGTAGGGGCTGGCGACGGAGCCCGAATCCAGGTGGTCGCGACCGATGACCAGCGGCGCCTTGACCTTGCCGCTGCGCACCAGGTCGTTGAAGATCTGCCCCGCCCTGGCGCGCTCGCCGTACTCGAGCCAGCAGATACGGCAGGGCAGACCCTGGAACTGCACCTTCTCGGCGGCCATCTTGAGCCAGCGCGTGACCATCTCGTTGTCGGGGAAGGCCTCGAGCAGGGCGGCGTCGGTGACGGCGATGTCGGCGGGGTCGCCGCTGAGCGCCGCCCAGCGGAAGGGGCCGTTGCCGCGGCAGAAGAGCGGCCGCAGGTAGAGCGGCACGAAGCCCTGGAAGGCGAAGGCCTCGGCGTAGCCGGCCTCCTTCGCCACCCCGCGGATGTTGTTGCCGTAGTCGAACACGTGGGCGCCGGCCTTCTGCAGCGCGACCATCGCCTCGACGTGGACGACGATACTGGCGACGGCGCGCCGCACGTACTGGGCCGGGTCGGCGCTGCGCAGCGCGACGGCCTCGTCGAGGCTCATGCCGTTGGGCACGTAGCCGTTCAAGGTGTCGTGCGCCGAGGTCTGATCGGTGACGAGGTCGGGGGTGAAGCCGCGGCGCACGAGCTCGGGGTACACGTCGGCGGCGTTGCCGAGCAGGCCGATGCTCAGGGGCCGCTTGGCGGCCACTGCCTCAGCGGCCAGGCGCAGCGCCTCATCGAGCGACTCCGTGGAGACGTCCACATACGCCGTCTCGAGACGACGCGCGATGCGGTGCGGGTCGATCTCGACGCACAGCGCGACGCCGCCGGCCATGGTGACGGCCAGCGGCTGGGCGCCGCCCATACCGCCGAGGCCGGCCGTCAGGACGAGGCGGCCGGCCAGGTCGGCGCCGTAGTGCTTCTGGCCGGCGGCCGCGAAGGTCTGATAGGTGCCCTGGAGGATGCCCTGCGTGCCGATGTAGATCCACGATCCGGCGGTCATCTGCCCGTACATCGTCAGGCCCAGGGCGTCCAGCCGCCGGAACTCGTCCCAGCTCGCCCAGTCGGGCACCAGGTTGGCGTTGGCGATGAGCACCCGTGGGGCCATCTCGTGGGTCTCGAAGACGCCCACGGGCTTGCCGCTCTGCACGAGCAGCGTCTCGTCGTCCTTGAGGCGGCGCAGGGTGGCGACGATGGCGTCGAAGCTCGCCCAGTCGCGGGCCGCCTTGCCGGCGCCGCCGTAGACGATGAGCTCGTTCGGCGCCTCGGCGACCTCGGGGTCGAGGTTGTTCATGAGCATGCGCAGGGCGGCTTCCTGCTGCCAGCCCTTGCAGCTGATCGTGGCGCCCCGAGGAGCGCGCACGGGGCGTGCGCCTGCCGGCCTGGTAGGTGGTGTGGTGTTCACGTGCCGCCTCGCTTCGCGTGGTTGTCGGGAACAGCAGCCGGCCGCCCTCGCAGATGGCCGGTTTCCACGATGACCGCGGATCCCGGCGTCTTCAAGCGCAGAAGCACAAGGTCCGGCCATGTGGACTCCTTTTCGTTGCGGAGCGCCCCGGAAGCCGCCGTGCTGGAATGCCGTCGGGGTGACGGAGCCTCAGCCCACGAGGCTCTTGCAGAGCAGCACCGCTCCCGGCGCATCGGAGGCGTAGCCGTCGGCGGCGATCTCGTCGGCGTAGGACTGGGTCAGCGGAGCGCCGCCGACGATGGCCTTGGTGGCAAGGCCGGCCGCGCGCAGCTTCTCGACGGTGATCTTCATGTGCGGCATCGTCGTGACGAGGAGCGCCGACATGCCGATGACGTCGGCCTCGTGCTCGCTGGCGGCCGCCACGAAGTCGTCGGGAGCGACGTCGGTGCCGAGGTCGACGACGTTGAAGCCGGCGCCCTCGAGCATGAGCACAACGAGGTTCTTGCCGATGTCGTGCAGGTCGCCCTTCACGGCGCCCATGACCACGGTGCCCTTACCGCCGGAGGCGCCGGCGACGAGCAGGGGCTTGAGCAGCGCGAGGCCTTCCTGCATGGCCTCGGCGCAGACCAGCATCTCGGGGATGAACAGCTCGCCGGCGCTGAACTGCGCGCCGACGATGTCCATCGCCGCGATGAGGCCGTTGTCGAGGATGTCGGCGGCATCCTTGCCTTCGTCGAGGTGCTGCCGGACGAGGCGCACGGTCTCTTCCTCGTCGCCCGCGATCACTGCCTGCTGCAAGCTGTCAAACGCCATCGTTCCTCCAGAGTGTCATAGGGTCTCGGCCGGGAAGCGGTCGGCCCTCAGTTGGCCAGTGCCTTGTCGGCCGCCTTGACGACGTTGTCCATGTCGCGCTTCACGTCATCGGGCAGCGACAGCGGTTCGAGGCCCTTCTTCAGCTCTCTGTAGAGCTCGGTGGCGCGCGTCTGCAGATCTTTGCGGCCGGCGGCGATCCAGTTGTCCAGCACGTCGGGAACGAAGAGATCGGGGCGGATCATCTCGCGGCAGTGCCGCAGGGTGTGCTTGCGGCGCAGGTAGTGCCCGCCGGCGCCGGCGCCGATGATGTCGTCCACCGCCAGGGTCTCGTCGTCGACCTGCACGCCGGACACGGTGCGCTGGATCACGGCGAACAGGCGGTCGTCGATGATGAGCTCGACCGGGCTCGCCAGGGTCGAACCGCCGAGACGCCCCGCGCCGTAGAGGATGTCCGCGCCGGCCATCGCGAGGATCGTGGGCTGGAGCGTCTTCTCGGCGGCAGTCTGGCCGTCGGGCAGGTAGGAGTCGGCCATCAGCGCGAAGGTCTCGACGGGAACGTTGAGGGCCGCCTTGCAGAACTGCGCCGTCGCCGCGCGGGTGAGGATCGTCTCGCTGCTGGCGAGCAGCGCGTTGCCGGTGCCCAGATCCATCGTCGTGTTGAAGACCGTGGCGATGAACGGCAGGCCGGGCTTGAACATCTGCGACATGACGAGGAAGGCGAGGAGCTCGACAGCTTGCAGAAGGACGGTTCCGGCGATCGTCCCGGGGGCCGTAGCCCCGAGCACGGGCAGCGAGTTCGCGGCCACGGGGATGTCGTACTCGGCGGCGCCGGCCAGCTGCGCCATGTCCATGTCCTTGAACACCAGCGGGCTCAGCGACGTGGGGTTGATGAGCAGCAGCGGACGCTTGCGGAGCGCCTCGGCGCTGCCGGCGCGCGCCAGCATCAGATCGAAGAGGTACGGCACGCTCTCGTAGCAGTAGGCCAGCAGCATCAGGGGTTTGGAGGTGTTCTGCAGCTGCACGTTGAGCCCGTGCACGTCCGCGGTCGCCGGCGGCGCGTCCATGGGGGTCTGGATGGCGCACACGTGAATGTTGGGGAGCTGCTCGACGAGCCGGCACCACTCGGCGAAGCGCTCGTGCGTGTTGTCGACGTAGTCGCCGACGTCGGGGTCGAGGTACCGCATCGTCTGCACGCACGTCGTGGAGTAGATCCTGCCCGTTGGATCAGGCACGGTGAAGTCGTGCTTCTCATCGCCGCCGCGAACGGTCACCGACGACGGCACGCTCTTGAGCGCGGCCTCGATATTCTCCCGGGAGAAGCGGACCATCCTGGTCTCGCGGTCCACTTGCGCACCTGCCGCGGCGAGCCGCTCGAGCGCTTCCTCGTGGTCGACCTTGACGCCGTGCGTGGCGAGGATGTGCACGGTCTTCTCGAAGATGGAATCGATGTCCTCTTGCTCGAGCAGTTCGACACGGAGGGTCTTCGCCATCGGTGTTCTCCTTCGCTGAGTACGCTTCGTGGTCGTGGGCGGCTTTGCCGCGCTCGACGGAGTGCGGCCTGGCCGCTTCCTTCTCTGGCTCGGTTCTCGGCCACGCGGCAGACCCTCGGGGTCACCGTCGCGGCACGCGATCCAACCTAACCGGCCACCGTTCCGGCATTCAAGACCGGCGGCCCCTCGTCCCATATGCAAGACGGTATTGTGGCCGCGAACGCCGCACTGGACAGACTGGAGCGCCGCCCCGGGCGCGCCGGAAATGCGCCCGTCAGGAGGCGCGCCCGGAGCCGGACGCGTGAGCCGCGGCGAGCTCTTGCGCCGCGCCCCGGACAAGACCGCCGAGCTCATCGAGACCGTGCTCCTGGAGCCGCCAGGTGGGACCGATGACGTTGACGCCCACCGCTGGCACGACGCCGTCCGCCGCGCAGGCGATCGCCGTGACGCCCTTCTCGACCGCGTCGGGGACGATGTGGGCGCGCGACGGGTCCGCGAACGCCGCGCCGACCGACGTACCTTCGAGCCGGACCCGCCGCCCCACCCAACCCCGGCAGCGCAGGTCGAAGTGGCTCTCGACCTGGTCGAGGTAGAGGGCCTGGCCGGCGTCCTCCAGCAGGAGGCTCGCGGTCTCGCCGCTCGAATCTCGCAGCCGCGTGAGGATCGGCCGCGCCTCGAGCTGCAGGCCCTCCACCCAGCCGACGCGCGACGCCAGCCCCAGAAGGCGGCGTCCCAGACCGTAGGTACCGTCCGAGCACGGCACCAGCAGGCCGAATCCGGCCAGAGCCGTGAGGATCCGCCCGACAAGTCCCGGGGGGAGTCCGGATCGGGCGACGATATCCTCGAGGCTGAGTCCGCCGCCGCCCGCGCCGAACAGCTCGAGCACCGCGATGCCGTGCTCGAGCTCGAGGCTATCCGCCCGCACCCCGAGCAGCCCCTGACCCGGCGCCCAGCCCTTCTCAATGGACCTGTACACCAGATACCCGCGCCCCTGCAGCATTCTCAGAAGCTCGCGCAGCGTCGATCTGGGGATGCCGCACGCGGCGGCGATCGCCGCCGCCGGCACGGGCAGGGACTGCCTCCCGACGAGTTCGAGGATGTCCAGCGTCCGCGAGGCGGCCCTCGCCGCCCGCCCGTCGCCTGCTCTGGCTGCGCCGTCCGTCACAGGAGACCCGTCTTCGTGAGTGAGGACGCTTTGCAGCGACGGCGGCGGCCCGCTATGGTGACAGGAGGCGGCCCGCTCCGACCGCGAGGCCGGCGCGCCCGACCAGGGCAGGCAGCAAGAACCGGGTAGCAAGGAGTCGCCGACATGACGCAGCGGCGCGCGCCCAGCTCAGCATCGTCAGAGGGCTCGGCCACCAGAGTGCTGGACGTCCTCGAGTTCCTCGCCCGCCGGTCGACGCCGTCACCCGCGGCCATCATCGCCATGTCCTGCGAGATTCCCAGATCCAGTCTCTACACCCTGCTGCGGGCGCTCAGGGAGCGACGCTTCGTCACCTACCACGCCGACGAGCGCGCCTGGAGCCTGGGGGCGGCGGTCCACGAGTTGAGCGCCGCCGCGCCGCTGTTCGCGCACGGGCTCGCCGTGCTCAGAGCCTTCGCCGCCGCGTCCGGCGGCCTGACGCCGCGCCAGATCGCGGCTCGCGAAGAGCTGCCCAGGTCGGTGGTCGACCGTGTGCTGCCTCTTCTGGAGGAGAGCGACTTTCTCCACGCCGAGCCCAACGGGACGTACTCTCTCGGCCTGGAGCTCGTGAGCCTTGCGTCCAGGGTCGCCTTTGTGGACACGCTGCGCATCGCCTCGCGGGCACATCTCGCGCAGCTCAGAGACGCCACCCACGAGACCGCGAGCCTCATCATCCGCGACGGCGACCACGGCCTTTACGTCGACCAGGTCGAGAGTCGCCACGTGCTGAGAGTCGGCGGCTGGGTCGGGCGGCGCGTGCCGCTGGAGGGCACCGCCACCGGCGCCGCCTTCGCCGACCCGTCCACCTCCCACCTGATGCGCGACGCCGTGGAGCCCGGCGTCACGTCCATCGCCTGCGCCCTGGACGCGCCGGAGCAGGAGGCCGCGATCGGCATCCTGGCGCCGGGCTGGCGCCTCCGCGAGTTCGGGGAGGAGCGGGCGCGTCAAATCGTGGAGGCGATCGCCCGCAAGCTGGCCCTGAGCGCGAGCCGCCGGCGCTAGCACGTTCCCGGCGCATTCGGGCACAAAGACCGCCACATCAGATCCGGCACTCGGCGGGCAGCGTCGGCGTGTCGGCGAGGAGAGCCTTGGTGTAGTCGGCCTGGGGATCCTCGAGCACGGCGTCCACCAGCCCCAGCTCGACGATGCGCCCGTCGTTCATCACGGCGACCTCCTGGGCGACGCTCCTGATCAGCGCCAGGTTGTGCGTCACGAACAGCATGCTCACGCCGGTCTCGAGCTGGAGCTTGGCGAGAAGCTCGATGATGGCCGCCTGCACGGAGACGTCGAGCCACGAGGTGACCTCGTCGCAGATGAGCACCGTCGGTTCGGCGGCGAGAGCGCGCGCAATGGCGATGCGCTGCCGCTCGCCGCCGGAGAGCTGCTCCGGATAGCGGTTCAACAGCGAGGCGTCGAGCGCCACCTGGTCGAGCACGCGCACCATGCGCTCCTCCGTGCCGTCGCGGTCCAGCTTGAAGAAGATGCCGATGGGCTGCGCCAGCAACTGGCGGATCGTCTTGCGCGGGTTGAGCGAGCTGTAGGGGCTCTGGAAGATGTACTGGATCGCCTGGCGCTGGTCGCGCGTGCGCCCCCGCGACTCGCGCGCCAGAGCTTTGCCCTGAAACTCGATGGCGCCGGCGATCTTGAACTGGTGCAGCCCGGCGATGCAGCGCGCCAGGGTGGTCTTGCCGCTGCCCGACTCGCCGACCAGCGCCAGGCAACGGTGCTCGCACAGCGTGGCGTCGACCCCGTGCAAGATCTCTTTGCTCTGGTAGAACGCGGTCACGTCGCGGACGCTCACCACGGTCTTCTCCACAGTGTCGCAGACCGCGTCGGCCTTGACGCGCAGCGGGGCGTCCGCCTTGTACGACCGAGCTTTCACCTCCTGCCAGCGCCAGCAGCGCACCTGATGGTCCGGGTCTGGACCTTCGTAGGGCGGGTAGTCGGTGGCGCACTTGTCCAGACGCCAGTCGCAGCGCGGCGTGAACGCACAACCCGCCACGCGCTGGCCGGGGCGCGGCGCCCAGCCGGGGATGCCGTGCAGGGCGCGCTCGCCGGTGATGTCCGGGATGGCGGCCAGGAGCCGGCGCGTGTAGGGATGGTAGGCCCCGATGAACAGATCCTCCTTGGGGCCGATCTCGACGAGACGCCCGGCGTACATCACGGCGATGCGGTCGGCGAGGCAGGCGACCACGGCCAGGTCGTGGGTCACGTAGAGCGCCGACACGCCGTAGGAGCGCGTGAGGTCGCGCACGGTGTCCAGGACGTGCGCCTGGGTGGTCACGTCGAGGGCGGTCGTGGGCTCGTCGAGGACGATGACCTTGGGCCGGTTTGCCAGGGCCATGGCGATCGCCACGCGTTGCTGCTGGCCGCCGGAGAGCTGGTGCGGGTAGCGCCTCAAGAAAGCCCTGTCGTTGGGCAGCAGCACCTCGTCCATCATCTGCTTGAGGCGGGCCTGACGCTCGGCGCCCGAGGAGCCGAAGGAGTGCTCGTTGAGGATCTCGATGAGCTGGTCGCCGATGCGCAGCGCCGGGTTGAGCGCGGCGGAGGCGTCCTGAGGCACGTAGGAGATGAGGCCGCCGCGGATGCGGCGGAGCGCGGAGCGCGAGGCCGCCAGCACGTCTGTGCCGTCGATGTCGACGTGCCCGTCGGAGACCTTGGCGCCGCGCCGCTGGTAGGCGAGCAGCGAGGTCGCGGCGGTGGTCTTGCCGGAGGCCGACTCGCCGACGAGGCCGAGCACCTCGCCCTGGTGGATGGCGAACGAGACATCGTCGTCGATATCGATGCCTGAAGGATCGAGCACGATGCGCAGGTCGCGCACGTTGAGCACGATGTCGCTGCGCTGTTCGCTCATGTCACAGCCGTGTCTCTGTCGATGCCCATCATGGCCCGCGCAAGGCCATCGGCCATGAGGTTCGTGCTGATCGTCAGGGCGCCGATGAGGAGGACGGGCGCCACGACGGCCCACGGCTGGATCGTGATGGCGATGCGGTTCTCGTTGATCATCAGGCCCCAGTCGGCGGACGGCGGCTGCATGCCGAAGCCGATGAACGAGAGCGCCGCGATCATGATGATCGAGTAGGTGAGGCGCAGGCCGAACTCCACAAGCAGCGGGCTGCTGATGTTGGGCAGCACCTCGAAGAGGAGGATCTTGCGCCGCGGCACGCCGACGGCCGCCGCCGCCCTGACGAAATCGCGGGCCACCAGCTCCACGGTAGCGGCGCGCGTGACGCGCGCGATGCGCGGCATGTGCGAGATGCCGACCATGAGCACGATCAGCCAGAGTCGCGGCCCGAGGATCGAGACGAACAGCATCGCGAGCACGATGGACGGGAAGGCCAGCACCACGTCGAGCATCCGCATGATGCTCTCGTCGGCCCAGCGTCGCGCGTAGCCCGAGACAAGACCGAGACTGACCCCGAGCACGATCCCGATGAGGGTCGCCGCGATGCCGAGCACGAAGACGCTGAGACCTCCGTACAGTACGCGCGTCAGTACGTCACGGCCGAGGAAATCGGTGCCCAGCCAGTAGCTGGGCGCCGGCAGCGAGAAGGGCGGCCCTACAAACTCGGTGGGCGCGTAGGGAGCCACGTAGCGGCCGAACACCGCGACGGCGAACAGGGCGAGGAACATGCTGAACCCGATCTTGGTGCGCCGCAGGCTCCACGCTCCGATGATCGTCTGCACCCACTCGCGCCGTCCCCTGGCGACCAGCGGCACGGCTTCGAGAGACTCGAGGGGCTCAAGAGTCCCCAGCGGCTGCAGAGGGTCCAGACCGGCGTCGCTGCCCCTGCTCATCGCAAACCAGTGCGCAGGCGCGGGCTGATCAGGATCGTGAGGATGTCGGCGATCAGATTGAGCACGACGTAGACCGCGGCGATGAGCAGGCAGAGCGCCTGGACGACCGGCATGTCGCGGTTGGCCACAGCATCGACCAGCGCGGAGCCGATGCCGGGAAAGCCGAAGAGGTACTCCACGGTGACGATGCCGCCGGCCAACCAGGCGATGTTGATGGCGATCACCTGGATGGTGGGCACGATGGCGTTGGGCAGCGCGTGGTGCCAGAGCACCCGTGACTCGGACAGACCCTTCAAGCGGGCCATCATCACATACTCGCTTTCGAGCACCTCGACCGTCGAGGCGCGCAGCATGCGACTGACATACGGGATGACCGCGAGAACCAGCGTGAGCACCGGCAGGATGAACAGGGTCATCTGGCCGCCGAGCGGGGCCAGAGAATCGACGGTCGAAACCGAGGGCAGCCATTTGAACACCGCCGTGGCGAACAGCAGCACGAGCACGATGCCGATCACGAACTCGGGCAACGCCGCCAGGCTGAGGTTGGTGATGTTGACGATGTTGTCGAACCTCGAGTCGCGCCAGATGGCGCTCAGCGCTCCGATGAGGATGGAGATCGGGATGCTGATGAGGGCCGCCAAAAACACCAGGGTGGCGGAGTTGACGATGCGGCTGTGAAGAAGCGTCGTGACCTTCGCGCCTCCGCCGACCAGCGACGTGCCGAAATCACCAAGTGCGACGTCGCCAAGCCAGGACGTGTACTGGGTGAGCACGGGTCGGTCCAGGCCGAGCTGGCTACGCAGCGCCTCGTAACGCGCCACATTGGTGGCCTCTTTGCCGAGGATCGAGCGGGCGGCGTCGCCGGGAAGCGCCTGGGTGGCGACGAAGACGACGACCGTGACCAGGAACAGCGTCAGCAGGCCGAGCGCAAGGCGGATCAGGAGGAGCTTCAGGAGAGGCGGCACGTCGGCCCCAATCTCGGCATCGGCTGACGCTGGGCGCTCCGACCGAAAGGTCGGAGCGCCCAGCCGTCCACAGCCGAACGGTCAAACGGCTCGGTCACACGAAGTACACGAGGCGGTACCTCGCGTTGGCGGCCGCCGACCCCAGTCCGGAGAAGTCGGGCACGGCGCCCGCGACCTTCTTGCTGAAGGCGTCCACCTGCTTGTCGAAGGCGTAGATGATGTAGCCACCCTCGTTGTACTCGATGGTGGAGGCTTGCGTGATCAGCTCGTTGCGCTTCGCGTCGTCGACGGTCCTGTACGCCTCCTCGACGAGCGCCAGCCACTCGGGGTGGTCCCAGTGCGTCTCGTTGTAGAAGGCCTTCGGCATGGTGCCCATGCCGGCCTGCGCGAGGTAGCCACGCGCCCCCCAGTTGTCCATGGCGAACGGGTAGCTGAGGTATTCGTCGCCCCAGAAGACGTCGCCGTTGACGTTGTCGACCTTGACGGTGACGCCCGCTCCCTTGGCCTGCTGAGCGAACACGGTGGCCGCCGCGGGTGCGCCGCTGCTGACCGAGGTCGACGTCGTGAGCTTGAGCGAGAGGCCCTCGTAGCCGGCCTCCTTGAGCAGAGACTTGGCCTTCTCCAGATCCTGCGCGCGCTGCGGGAGGTCGGCGGGGTACCCGGGGTCGAACGGCGCGTACATGTCGTTGCCGAGCCACTGCATGCC
Organism: Actinomycetes bacterium; assembly: GCA_037131205.1. GTDB lineage: Bacteria > Actinomycetota > Thermoleophilia > UBA2241 > UBA2241 > CAIXSE01. Next base: position 10,804 of record JBAXRL010000014.1, read on the forward strand.
ATCTGCAGCCTGGGCGATCATCTGCTCGCGATCCACGATGAGCCGGAAGGCCTCGCGCACCTTGTTGTCGCTGAACGGCTTGATGTCGGTGCGCATGGTGAAGGGGATCCACGATCCCGTCTTGGACTCGAGGAGCGCGAAGCCGGCGCTCTCCGCCACCTTGCGCTGCGCACCGGAAACCATCTGGCAGTAGTCGGCGGCGCCGCCGAGCAGAGCGTTGAGCTGCGCCGTGGAGTCGGCGAACTCGATGATCTCGAGGGTGTCCACGTAGGGCCCGCCGTCGGCCCGCCAGTAGTCCGCATTCTTGGCGAACACGCCCTTCTGACCGGGGAGGAAGTCCTGGACCTTGAACGGGCCGGTGCCGATGGCGCCGGCGCCGCCCTTGGGAGCGTAGCCGACGGGGACGATCCCGCAGCTGTACGCGGAGAGCGCCTCGGGGAAGATCGAGTTTGCCGTTTCGAGAGCGAACGTCACGGTGAGGTCGTCGACCTTCTTGATGCCCTTCTGGGTGAGCCCCAGCAACTGCGGCGCCGCGAGGCCCGGGTTCTTGGGGTCCATGATCCGCTGGAAGCTGTACACCACGGCATCGGCGTTGACCGGCGAGCCGTCGTGGAACACGAGGCCCGACTGGAGCTTGACGGTGAACTCGGTCGCCGTCCCGTTGGCCGTGATCTCCTCCGCGAGCGCGTTGCCGAGCACGCCTTCGGGGCTCTTCTCAAGCAAGGAGTCGTAGACATTGAAGCGCATGGCCATGGACGGCATCGTGAGAGCCGGCGCGTGGATGTCGAGGTCTTCTTTCGCGGAGCCCGCGGCGGCTGCCACTCTCAGCGTCCCGCCGGGCTTCGGCCCCCCGGCGACGGCCGACGGGCTGGCGCTGGTCTCGCCGCCGCTGCTGCTGCCGCCGCCGCAGGCCGCGGCCACCGGGCCGAGGGCCGCCCCGGCGCCGACCACGGCGGCGCCGCCGAGCGCCTGACGGCGCGTGACGGGCTTGTTCAGGAAATCCAGAAGGTGACCATTGTCTCGTGCGCTCATGTGTGCTCCCCCTTGAGAATAAGGTCCACTGATCCACGCTGCGACGGCTGAAACCAGGATACCGGAGAGCACTGAGCCCGGGCTTCTGACACTCGGGCTCAGACCGGTCGCCTCACTCTGGCGCATCATATGCTGTTTCACGGGACAGGATGGCAAGCGCGCCCCGGCGCATTCCCAAATACGGGACAGGTTTTTGGCCGCCGGCACACACCCGAGCCGCGTTGACAGGGCACGTGGCGGACCCTAGCATGCTGTCCGCAAGCGCCCCGGCAGGGCCGCGGCTCACGAGGCGAAGGAGTCCAGGTGCGGATCGTCGTGCTCGACGATATCGGGATCGGCGCGGAGGACCTGCGGCGTCTCGAGCAGAAGGGCGAAGTACACGTCTGCTCGGGGACGCCGTCCGCAGACCACGAGATCGTCGCGCGGGCGCGAGACGCCGACGTCGTCATCTCCGGCTGGACGAAGATCGGCGGCGAGGCGCTCGCCGCCCTGCCCGGCCTGCGGCTCATCTCTCTCTGGGCCACGGGTCTCGACAACGTCGATCTGGCCGCGGCGAGCGCCCGCCACGTGGTCGTCTGCCACGTGCCCTCGTATGCCACCAACGCCGTCGCCGAGCTCACCTTGGGGCTCATGCTCGCCGTGATGCGCAAGATACCGGCGGCCGATCGGCGCCTGAGGCGCGCCGGCCGCCCCGATTGGCGGCCGTTCCAGGGCGCCGAGCTGAGCGGCAAGACGCTCGGCGTCGTCGGCACGGGCGTGATCGGGCGGCGCGTCGCGCGGCTGGGTCACTGTCTCGGCATGAGCCTGCTGGGCTACGACGTGCAGCCGTCGCAGGCCATGATCGACGACCTCGGGATGCGCTACGCGCCGCTCCCCGAACTGTTCGCGGCGGGCGACGTGGTGACGCTCCACGCGCCGCTCACGCCCGCCACGCAGGGCCTCGTGGACGGGGCGCTGCTGCGGCGGCTGCCCGCCACGGCGATCGTCATCAACACAGCGCGCGCCGGCCTGATCCGGCAGGACGACCTGTACGAGGCGCTCAGCGAGGGGGCGATCGCCGGGGCGGGGCTCGACGTCGTCGATCTCGGCGGCGAGAGCGGCGCCAAGCTGCTGGCCCTCGACAACGTGGTGTGCACGCCTCATATCGGCTTCTACACGCGTGAGGCCATGGCCGAGCTGACGGCGGTCTGCATCGACAACGTCGTCCGCTTCCTGGATGGGGCGCCGCACAACGTCGCCGCTCCGCCGCCTGGTCGGCGGAGCGGCGTCGCGCGCGTCCCCGAGGAGGCGAACGATGGCATCTGAGACGCTGCGGATCGCGATACCCTACGGCTCCTCGTCGCTGGTGGCGGAGGTCCCGGGGGGCTGCGCTCTTTTCAGCGGCGAGCTCAAGGAGCTCCCCGCGATCGACGACTTCGCCGCGACGCTCCGCGCGAGGCTGGAGCAGCCCACGGCCGGCAGACCCCTGCGCGAGATCGGCGCGGGCCGCGCCAAGGCGCTCGTGCTTGTCGATGACAACACCCGCCAAACGCCCGCCGAGCGCATCCTGCCGGTGCTGCTCGACCACCTCAACGAGATCGGCCTGGCGGACGACGACATCGAGATCCTCACGGCGTCGGGCACGCACCGTCTCATGACCGCGGACGAGGTGCTGGCCAAGGTCGGTGACGAGGCGCATCGCCGGGTGGCGATCTCGCAGCACGACTGCCGCGACCTGGAGGCGATCGTCGACCAGGACCCCGTGCGCGCGGGCAGCAGCCTCATCCCCATCCAGATCAACCGCAAGATCCTCGACGCCGACCTGATCATCGGGCTGGGGAGCATCTTCCCGCACAGCGACGCCGGCTTCACGGGCGGCGCCAAGATCGTGCAGCCGGGGGTCTGCGGCACGACCACCACGGCCGCCACGCACATCGCCGCGGCCCTCCTCGACGAGATGCCGCTGGGCGACGCCGACAACCAGTGCCGGCTGGGCATGGAGGAGGTGGCCCGCAAGGTGGGTCTCGACTTCATCGTCAACGTCGTCCAGGACCATCGCGGCCGCATCCTCGAGATCGTGAGCGGCGACTTCGTGGCCGCCCACCGCCGCGGCGCGGAGGTCTCGCGGCGCGCACACGGGGTCGCGATACCGGAGCCCGCGGACATCGTCATCGTGGGCTCCTACCCCGGCGACATCGACTGGTGGCAGGCGGAGAAGTGCCTGGTGGCCGCCTACTTCGCCGTCAAGCAAGGCGGCTTCATCGTGTTCGCCGGCCCATGCTACGAGGGGCTGGTACACAACCATCCGCGGCTGCGCGACTGGTTGCGACTCTCCTTCGACGAGGCGCGGGTCAAGGCGTCCGCCATCGACCAGGCCGACGCCGAGGCCGACCTGATCGCCGCCGACGTGGCCATCGCCAATGCGCGCGTGCGGGAGAAGGCGACCATCCTCATGGTGACAGAGGGCCTCTCGGACGCCGATATCGCACTGCTCGGCTACCGGCGCATGCCGGATCTGCAGGCGGCCGTGGACCACGCCCTGGAGCAGGTTCCGGGCGGCAGCCTTGGCGTTCTTCCCTACGGGGGGATCTGCCTGCCGATACGGGCGTGATCGTCGCCGCGGACGACCCCGGCCTTCAGGATGAGGTCGTCGGGCTGCTCTCGCGGCTCATCCGGGCGGATACGAGCAACCCGCCGGGAGACGTGAGCGCCGCCGCGCGAATCCTCGAGCAGTACTTCCGCGACAACGGCGTCGCAGCGACGCTCATCGGCGAGCGCCCCGAACTGCCGAACTGCATCGCCCGGCTGGCCGGCGGCGGAGATGGCCCGTCCCTGCTGATGCTGGGCCACCTGGACGTGGTGCCGGCGGAGGCGACGGAGTGGGCGGAGCCGCCGTTCTCGGGCCTCGTGAAGGATGGCTACGTGTGGGGTCGCGGGGCTCTCGACATGAAGAACCAGCTCGCGGCGCAGGCGGTGGCCTTCGTGCGCCTGGCGCGCCGCGCGGCTGCCGGCGAAAAGCTGCGCGGCGACCTCGTGTTCGCCGCCACCGCCGACGAAGAGACCGGCGAGCGCTGTGGCGCGAAGTGGCTGCTGCAGAACGCGCCGCGGCTCGTGCGCACCGACTTCGTCATCAATGAGGGCGGCATGGACATGTTCCACGTCGGCGATCGGCGTCTCTACACGATCCACGCCGGCGAGAAAGGCTACGCCGCCTGTCGCATCACCATCCGCGGGCGCGGCGGCCACGGCTCCGTGCCACTCCACCGCGACAACGCGATCCAGGGCCTGGCGCACGTCATCGCCGCCTTCGAGCGGCATGAGCCCGAGGTCTCGGCCACCCACCTTCCGGCCGCCTTCATCGATCGGGTCGTCACCGACCCGCGCCTGCGTGAGCGCCTCAAAGACCCGGCCTCCGTCCATGCGGCGCTCCGCGACCTCGCCGCCGTCGACGCCGGGGCGGCGGCGACCATCGAGCCCGTCCTTGGTCTCACCTTCTCCCCGACGATCGTGCGCGCCGGCGGCGAGGCGGTGAACGTCATTCCCTCGCACGCCGCGGTCACCGTGGACTGCCGCCTGCTGCCTGGGCAGTCCGCGGAGGACATCCACCGGGAGGTCGCACGCGCCCTGGCGGACGTCGAGGAACCATGGGGGATGGAGCTGCTCAACTTCATGCCGGGCAGCGAGTCGCCGGCGCACTCGCCGCTGCGCGACGTCATCGCCGCGACGGTCGCGGAGCTTGTGCCGGACGCCGAGGTGATCTGCGGGCAGTTCAGTGGCTTCACCGACTCGGCGCACTTCCGCTCCGCGTTCCCCGGCGTCGTCGCCTACGGCTTCTGCCCCTTCATCGTCGAGGGCGCGGCCACGATCAGGCCGCGCCTCCACGGCGTCGACGAGCGGATCGCCGTGCGCGACCTTGTTCTCCAGACGCAGTTCTTCGAGCGCCTGGCGACCAGACTGCTCGCCTGAGCTGTCCGCAAGGCCGCGCCGCGCCCCAAAGGCCAGAGCGCGGTCGGGGCGGTCGCGTCCCGGTCGCCACGCTCAGCGGCCGCCCCAGAGCTCCGCGGCGCCCATGCCGAGCTGTTGCTCGACCTCGCGGCGGTAGGCGGCGCTCGCCTGCCGGGTTGCAGGGCCGGGTGGATCGTCGAAGACCCGGCCCTCGATGACCGCGACCGCCTGGATCTCGCGGGCCGTGCCGGCGAGGAACGCCTCCCTGGCGGCGAGCGCGTCGGCGACGCGGCACACGCGCTCGCTCACGGCCAGATGCGCCATGACGATGCGGCGCGTGATGGAGTCCAGGATGCCCTCGCCGAGCGGCGGCGTGCAGAGGTCGCCCTGCGGGGTGACCCAGAAGAACGCCGCCTGCTGCACCTCCATCACGCGGCCGTCCGGCGTGGTGAGCAGCGCCTCCACGAAGCCGCGCTCCTGGGCCGTGCGCATGGCCAGCATGTTGCCCGCGTACGAGAGGCTCTTGGCGCCGGCCAGCACCAGCCGCGGCGCGTCGGTGACGAACGCCAGGCGCGTGGGCGGCCAGTCCAGGTACGGCTCCAGAAACACGATGCGCCTGCCGCCGCGGGTCAGCACGATACGCAGGTCGGTGAAGATGGGGCCGGCCCACGCGAGCAGCGCAGCGATCTCCTTCTCAAGCACCTCGCGAGGATAGGGCAGGCGAAGGGTCGCGCAGGTCCGGCCCAGGCGGTCGAGATGCTCGACGAGCGTGAACGGCCGGCCGGCGTAGCAGCGCACGAACTCGAAGGCGCCGTCGCCGCGCAGCAGGCCGTCGTCGTACATGGGGATTGTCGCGGTGCGCGCGTCGCAGAGCACGCCGTCGATGGATGCCGCCATCCGCGGCCCCGATCCGTCCGCCCGCGAGACCGCGCTCATGCCACGACCTTCTCCAAACGTACTTCCACCGACTTCATCAGCGGAAAGCCGCTGATGGGGTCGAAGCGGTCGTCGTGCGTGATGAGGTTCACGTTGGCGTCCTTCCAGCCGTGCGTGATCTGGAGGCTCCCCGGCAGGATCTCGTTGGCGGCCATGACCTTGACGGGGATCTCGACAGAGCCGATCCGCGACGTGACCCGGACCGCGTCGCCGTCGGTCACCCCGAGCGCGGCGGCGTCGCCCGGGTGCATCTCCACCTCGGGGCCGGGGATCGCCGTGAGAAAGCGGGGGATGTTGCGGAACCGGCTGTGCAGGTACAGCAGCTTGCGCGCCCCCGTGACGAGCACGAAGGGGTACTCGGCGTCGGGCGCTTCCCTGTACGCGGGGCTGCGGTACACCGGGAGCTCGTCGTACCCCAGATCCTTCAGATACGCGGATGCGAATTCGACCTTGCCCGACGGCGTGTCGAAGCCCGTCTCCTCCCAGAGCCGCGGCCGCGTGGGGCTGTACGCCACCCCTTCGGGATGAGCCTCCAGCTCCTCGAGGGTGAGACCCGTCGGCTCGAGCAGCCAGCGGTTGAGAGCGGTCTCGTCCTCCCAGGGGAAGCGCTCGCCGATGCCCAGGCGAACGGCCAGGTCGTGCCAGAAGTCGTACTCGCCCTGCACCTCAGGCCAGGAGACGACCTCGCGGGTCACGCTCACGATCTGGTACTTCGCGTGAGCGTGCAGCTCGGTGCGCTCCAGGAAGGAGGCCGCCGGCAGCACATAGTCGGCCACGGCGGCCGTCTCGGTCATGAAGAGGTCGCGCACCACCAGCAGGT
>JBAXRL010000015.1:0-17494 GCA_037131205.1 Actinomycetes bacterium
GATGCCATTCCCGCACAGTATGTCCGCTCCGGACGATATGTCAATTGAGCGGATGGTTTGGCTCACGGCGAGAGACAGACAGAGGCGGCCTCGGGTGGCGCGGGGCGGCGACACGAGCCTACGCCCCGTCGGACTCCTCGAGCGCCCGGTAGACCATCCGCCGCGTATCGGCGATGTGAGCCCTCATGGTGTCGGCGGCACGCTCGACATCCCGGTCGCGCACCGCCGCGATGATCGCCTTGTGGAAGGCGTGCACGTCCTCGGTGCGATGCTCGTGCAGCGCCTGGTCGACGGGCAGGAACAGTTCGCCGCGGACGGCGATCATCGCCTCTTCCAGCCTTGAGCTGTGCGCGGCGCGGGCCAGGGCGTCGTGGAACTCCACGTCCCAGCGGAACAACGAGGCCCGCGTCTCCCGGTACATGGCGTCGGCCGTCTCTATCCGTGTCAGCTCCTCGGCAGTGCGCTGCTCCGCGGCCAAGGCCGCGATGCGCGTCTCGAGCGTGGTGCGGAGCTCGAAGATGTCGTCGAGGTCCCTGGAATTCCGCCGCATCCACTCCGCCCAACAGCGAAGCAGCCGGTCCCTGTCGCTGACGCGCGAGCCGCCGTAGGCGCCCTTGCTCGTCTCGAGGTACCCGGCGCCCTCCAGGGCCTTGAGCCCAAGGCGCAGCGTCACCCGCGAGATGCCGAGGCGCTCGGCCAGGTCGCGGCCCGGCGGCAAACGGTCGCCGGGCCGTAGCTGGCCGGAGAAGATGAGCGAGCGGATGTACCGCGCGGCACGGTCGGCCGCCGACTCCGACAGCATCGTGGCGGACGACCATTCCGGGGGCTCCGCGACGGGGCCACGCGAGGGACTCGGGGAGGGCTCTGGTGAGTGGCCGGCCATGGGCGACAAGTCCACCTCTTGACGTCTTTAGCTATTGGCATATTCTATATGCCATTGCACGTCCATTGACAAGTGCGGGAGACAGCATGAGTTCTGTCACGTCCGGGGGTGGACCGGCCGCGTCAGCCGGTCCCTTCGTCACGCAGCGGGGCGCCGCCGTCCGGCCGGCCGGGCGTCTCCTGATCCGGCGCGCCGTCGCAGCGGGGCGCGTCGCGCTCAACGAGCGCGACGCCAAGCAGCTGCTGGCCGCCTACGATATCCCCACACCGGCCGGCGCCGTGGTGCATTCGGCGCAGGATGCCGCCACAGCCGTGGAGGCCCTTGGCGGGCCGGCCGTGCTCAAGGGCCTGGGGCCGGACATCCAGCACAAGAGCGACACCGGCCTCGTGGAGCTCGGCGTGCGCGACGCGCCTGCGGCGCGCGCCGCCTACCACCGCATCGTCGATCGAGGCGCCGGACGTGTGGAAGAAGGCATCCTCGTCGAGGAGTGGGTGCCGCACGAACGCGAGCTCCTGGTCGGCATGCGCCGCGACGAGCAGTTCGGCCCGGTGATCGCCTTCGGACTCGGCGGCATCTTCACCGAGGCGGTCGCGGACGTGGCGTTCGCTCTCGCGCCGCTCGACACCAGCGACTGCCGGGCGCTCGTCGGCGAGCTCCGCGCCCAGCGGCTGCTCGGCCCCGTGCGGGGACTTCCGAGAGTCGACAGGGGCCAGCTGGAACGCATCATTCATGCGATCGCCCAGATTGCCGCCGATCACCCGGAGATCGTCGAGATCGACGTGAACCCCCTGCTCGTCGCCGGTACCGACCTGGTGGCCGCCGACGCGCTGGTGATCCTGGCGGAGCCCGACACTGCTGCGGGCGGCGGCGGGGCGCCTGGCGACGGAGACGACGGTCGGCGACTTCTGCGTCTCGACGCCGTCTTCGCGCCGCGGTCCGTGGCGATCGTCGGCGCCTCCGAGGACGCCACCAAATGGGGCGGCTCCGTGATGCGCAACCTGCTCGACGGCGGTTTCGCCGGCGTCCTCTACCCGATCAACCCGCGCGGCGGCACGATCCTCGGGTTGCCGGCCTACGCCGGGCCCGCGGACCTGCCGGAGACGCCCGACCTCGTCATCGTGGCGCTCGGGGGAGCGCACGCGGCAGCCATCATCGCGGAGTGCGGCCGCTACGGCGTCCCCGCGGCGATCGTCATCGCCGCGGGCTTCGGCGAAGCCGGGGAGGAGGGGTCGGCGCTGCAGCGGGAGCTTGCCCGGGCCGCCGACGAGGGCGGCGTCACGCTGGTCGGCCCCAACTGCATGGGCGTGCTCTGCACCAGCGCCCATCTGAGCGCCGTCGGCTTTGTGACGCTGCGCCCCGAGGCCGGGCCAATCAGCGTCGTCTCGCAGTCTGGCAACATCGGCACGCAGCTGCTGATGACCGCCGAGCGACGCGGCGTCGGCGTGGAGAAATATGTGAGCAGCGGCAACCAGGCGAGCACCGACGCCAACGACCTGCTCGCCTACCTGGCCGAGGACCCGCTGACTGGCGTCGTGGTGATGTATCTCGAGGGGATGAGCGAGGGGCGGCGCTTCTACGAGCTCGCTCGCGCAACCACGCCGCGCAAGCCTGTCATCGTTGTGCGCGGCGGCATGAGCGCCCTCGGCCGCCGCGCGGCCGGCTCGCACACCGGCGCCCTCGCGGGCTCGTCCGAGGTGTTCCAGGCCGCCGCCCGGCAGGCCGGCGTGATCACCACCGGCGACCCTGACGAAGCGCTCGACGTCGCCAGTCTGCTGGCCTACCTGCCGTTGCCCGCCGGGCGTCGCGTCGCCGTGGTGACCCTGGGCGGCGGCTGGGGCGTCCTCACGGCCGACGCCCTGGCGGAGAACGGCCTGCAGCTCGCCGAGCTGCCCGCGGAGGCCCTGGCCGCCGTGGACGAGCTGCTGCCGCCGTTCTGGAGTCGCGGCAACCCGATCGACCTCGTGGCCACGGTGGCGCACGGCGTGCCCGAGCGCGTCATCGAGCTGGTCGCCCACAGCGACACCGTGGACGCGGTCATCACTCTGGCCCTCATCGGCAGCCCCAGCAGCGGCCGCCCGGGGCAGGCACTGTCGCCGAGCGCCGGCGGCCTGAGCAGTGGCGACGGCTCTGGGCTCGGCCTCGAGACGCACCCGGCCGCGGAGGCCGGCGGCCCGTTCGCCGAGCTCAACGAGCGGGAGGAAGCGCTCCTGCGGCACATCGCCGACATCATGGAGCGCACCGGCAAACCCATCGTCAGCGTGCCGCTCTGCCCGGTGCGGCGCTCCGTGTTCCTCGGGCTCGGAAGGTATGCGCCCGTTCTGCTGCCGAGCCCTCAGGCCGCGGTGCGCGCCCTGGCCAAAGCCGTTTGGTACGCTACCCACCATGTGCGCACCGGCGCGCCGTGCCCGCGGGCCGTCCCGACCCCGACCCCTGCATCGGAGGACTGATGCGCGACATCCTGTCCGGCAACGAAGCCATCGCCCGCGGCGCCTGGGAGGCCGGCGTGCGCTTTGCCGCGGCCTACCCCGGCACGCCGAGCACCGAGATCCTCGAGGCCATGCCCCAGTACGAAGGCGACATCTACAGCGAGTGGTCGCCCAACGAGAAGGTGGCCTTCGAGGTCGCCCTCGGCGCCTCCCTGGCCGGCGCCCGGGCGCTGGTCGCCATGAAGCACGTCGGCGTCAATGTAGCCGCCGATCCCCTGTTCACCGCCTCATACACGGGCGTCAAGGGTGGCTTCGTCCTGGTCAGCGCCGACGACCCCTCGTTGCACAGCTCGCAGAACGAGCAGGACAACCGCAACTACGCCAGGTTCGCCAAAGTGCCGCTGCTCGAGCCCGCCGACAGCCAGGAGGCCAAGGACTTCGTCGGGCTTGCCTGCGAGCTCAGCGAGCGCTACGACACGCCGGTCATCCTGCGCACGACCACCCGCATCTCGCACTCCAAGAGTATCGTCGAGCTCGGCGAGCGGGCGGCGCTCGACCCCTTGATCGGCGTCGAGCGCGACATCGCCAAGTACGTCATGGTGCCGTCCAACGCGACGAAGAAGCACCCGCTCGTGGAGCAGCGCCTGCGGCTGCTCGCCGAGCTTGCCGAGGAGATGCCGCAGAACCGCATCGAACCGGGCGACCGCGGCATCGGCATCGTCGCCGCGGGCGTTGCGTACATGTACGCCCGCGAGGCGTTTCCGGCCGCGAGCTTCCTCAAGCTCGGTATGGCGTATCCGCTGCCGGCAGGGATGATCAGGCGCTTCCGCGCAATGGTCGACCGTCTCTACGTGGTCGAGGAGCTGGACCCGTTCCTCGAGGAGCAGATCCGCCTGATGGGCGTGCGGGTGGACGGCGGCAAGGAGGCCGTCCCCCTGATCGGCGAGCTCGACCCCGGCATCGTCGCGCGGGCGCTCAGCGGGGTCGGGGCGCCGGGTGCCACGGCGGAGCTGCTGGCGCCCGTCGGCGACCCCGTGCCCGGCCTGCCCGGACGCCCGCCGACGCTCTGCCCGGGCTGCTCGCACCGCGGCGTGTTCATCGCCCTGCGCAAGCTCAAGGTGTTCGTGAGCGGCGACATCGGCTGCTACACGCTCGGCGCGCTCGAGCCCTTCAAGGCCATGCACACCTGCATCTGTATGGGCGCCTCCATCGGCGGCGCCCACGGCATGGAAAAGGTCACGGAACGGGACGGCGTGCTCAAGAACCGCGCCGTGGCGGTGATCGGCGACTCGACCTTCTTCCACTCCGGCATCACGGCGCTGCTCGACGTCGCCTGGAACCGCAGCGACACGGTCACTGTGATTCTCGACAACCGCATCACCGCCATGACCGGCGGCCAGCAGACCCCCGGCGCCGGCAAGACGCTCGGCGGTCTGGAGAGCCCGCCGGTCGACATCCCCAGGCTCTGCGAAGCGCTCGGCATCGAGCGCGTGCGCACGGTCGACCCCGGCGACATCGCCGCTGTCGAGGCGGCGCTCCGCGAGGAGATCGCCGCCGATGGACCGTCGGTGATCATCGCCCCCTCCAGGTGCGCGCTCGTGTACCGCCTCCGCGGCGAGGCCTGGCACGTCGACCCTGAGCTCTGCACCGGCTGCAAGGTCTGCCTCAAGGCCGGCTGCGGCGGCCTGATGCTGGTCGAGGACGAAGAGGGGGCGAGCGTCGAGATCGTGCCCAGCCAGTGCACCGGCTGCGGCGTCTGTGCGCAGCTCTGCAAACAGGGAGCGATACTGGCCCCCGCGATCGAAGAGGCGATCGCGTGATGGCCGTGCCGAGCGACGGGCCGCGGGCCACCGCGGCCGGCGCCCCGGCGCCGGTCGAGCGGCCGACCAACCTGGTCATCAGCGGGGTCGGCGGGCAGGGCGTCATCCTCGCGAGCTTCGTCCTCAGCCAGGCGGCGATGGCCGATGGCCTGGACGTGAAGCAGAGCGAGGTCCACGGCATGAGCCAGCGCGGAGGCAGCGTGACCAGCCATCTGCGCTTTGGGCCGAAGGTGTGGGCGGCGCTCATCACCCCCGGGACCGCGGACGTGCTGGTGGCGTTCGAGGCGCTCGAAGCGGCGCGCTACCTGCACTGGCTGCGACCCGGCGGCGTGGTGGTCTTCAACACGCTCGCGATCAACCCCAGCCCGGTCGCGGCCGGCGCGGCGGCCTACCCGCGTGGCCTCGCGGCGCAGATCGAGGCGCGCTGCCCGGGCGCGCGGGCCATCGACGCCGCGCGCCTGGCGGCCGCGGCCGGCGAACCGCGCGCCACGAACATGGCGATGCTCGGCGCCGCCTCCGCGGTGCTGCCGCTGGACGCGACGACGCTCGAGGCGGTCATCGAGCGCGTCGTGCCGCCGAAGACCGTCGCGGCCAACCTGCGCGCCTTCCATCTGGGGCGCGAGGGCTGACCGACAGACGAAGGGGGCGTGGCGCTCGCGAGCGCCACGCCCCCTTTCCGCATTCTCGGTGGTCGACCATCGAGGCCGGCGGGCGCAGCCGCTTCGGCCCTCCCGGTCACACTCGGTTAGCCGCCGGGTAAGCTAGCCGCAGATGAAAGTCTTCTGGCGCATCCTCAAGCTGCTCGGCGACTACAAGTGGCTCACCTTTGTGGGCTTCGCGCTGGCGTTCGCCCAGATGGGTCTTGGCCTGCTGGTGCCGCGCATCATCCAGATGACCATCGACAACGCGCTCATCGGCGACGAGACCGGCTTGCTCGTCACCTACGGTTTCGCCCTCCTGGGCATCGCCATCGTGCGCTTTTTCGTCGCCGTCGGCCGCCGCCTCGCCAGCGGCAAGTCGAGCCTCGGCATCGAGTACGACCTGCGCAACCGCATGTGGTCGCACCTCCTGAAGCAATCGTTCAGCTACTTCGACCGCTGGCCCACCGGGCAGCTCATGAGCCGCGCCATGAGCGACGTGCAGAACGTGCGCATCTTCCTCGGGTCCGGCCTCGTGTTCTTCGCCACCAACATCGTGATGATGGTCGCCGTGGCGATCATCCTGTTGCTGCTCGACTGGCGTTTGGGCTTGATGTCCCTGGCGTTCCTGCCGTTCCTGCTGCTCGTCACGGTGCGCTTCAGCCGCCGCCTGCAGCCGATCCTCAAGGACGTGCAGCAGAAGATCGCCGATGTGACGGCGGCGGCCGAAGAGAACGTGGTGGGCTCGCGCATCGTACGCATCTTCGCCCGCGAGGATGACGAGCTGGAGAAGTTCAGCGACCGCAGCTACAAGGTCTTCGAGGCCAGCGTGGCGGCGGCGCGCACGCGCGCCAAGTACATCCCGCTGATCGCCTTCATCCCCAACCTGGCCGTGGCCTTCCTGCTGTACTACGGCGGCCGGCAGGTGATTGACGGGAGCCTGAGCCTGGGCGCGCTGGTCGCCTTCTACAGCTACCTGATGATGCTCGTGTACCCGGCCCAGGTGATCGGCTGGCTCACCGGCCTCGCGCAGCGCGCTATCGCCAGCGGTGAGCGCGTGTACCAGGTGCTCGACGCGCCGCTCGAGATGGAGGAGCGTCCCGATGCGCGGCCGCTGCACGGCCCGGACGGCGGGCCGCCGGTCGGCGCCGTGACCTTCGACGACGTCTGGTTCAGTTACGTGGACCGGCCGGTGCTCGAGGCGGTCAGCCTCGACGTCCCGGCCGGTCGCACGCTCGCTTTCGTCGGCCACACCGGCTGTGGCAAGACCACGCTCACCAATCTCATCCCGCGCTTCTACGACGTGAGCGCCGGCCGCGTGCTGGTCGACGGCCAGGACGTGCGCGACCTGCAGACCGCCGATCTGCGCAGCCACATCGGCATCGTCACGCAGGACCCGTTTCTGTTCAGCGCCTCGATCGCCGACAACATCCGTTTCGGGCGGCCGCAGGCGACGGACGAGGAGGTACAAGCAGCGGCCCAGGCCGCGCAGGCCGACGAGTTCGTCGCCGCCCTCCCAGAGGGCTACGACACGGTCGTCGGCGAACGCGGCTTCACGCTCAGTGGCGGCCAGCGCCAGCGCATCGCCATCGCGCGGGCGCTCGTCATGGACCCGCGCATCCTCATCCTCGACGACGCCACCAGCAGCATCGACGTCGAGACGGAGCTCAAGATCCGCGCCGCGCTGACCGCGGTGATGCGCGGCCGCACGACCTTCATCATCGCCCATCGGCCGTCGACGATCGCGCTCGCCGACGAGGTCGTGGTGCTCGACCACGGCCGCCTCGAGGAGCGCGGCACGCACAAGGAGCTCATGGCGGCCAACGGCCTGTACGCGCACATGTTCGGCGACGCTGAGGCACGGCACTGCGACCTGGACGCCGTCGAGGTCGGGGAGCCGGCGGCGGCGGGAGCCGCGGCGGCCGGCGGCGCAGCCGCCCCGGCCTCCTGGGGAGGCGCCACCTGATGGCCGCCTCCTCCCGTCACGCCTCCGGCCCTCACGGCAGCGGCGCCACCCTCGAGGACCTGCGCGGCTGGCGCGCCTTCGTGCACCTGGCGCGCGAGCTCAAGCTCGCCCGGCTCGCGCGCCTCGCCTACCCGTACCGGCGCCGCGCCGTGTACAGCGTGATCGCGATGATCGCCGTCACGCTGAGCAGCCTCGCCGTACCGTATCTGCTCAAGGTCGCCATCGACGGAGGCATCGGCGCCAGGGACCTCACCGTGCTCACCTGGGTCATCGTCGCCTTCATCGGTGTCAGCCTCGTCAACCTCGGCGCCAGCTACCTGCAGACGTACCTCACGAGCTGGGTCGGCTCGCACATCATCTACGACCTGCGCCGCCAGCTGTTCGCCCACCTGCAGAAGCTCACCCTCGACTTCTTCAGCCGCCAGAAGACCGGCTGGATCGTCAGCCGCCTCACCAACGACATCGACGCCCTCGACCAGCTCGTCACCGACGGCGTCTCCTCGCTGGTCACCAACTCGCTGACCTTCATGGGCGCCATCGTGTTCCTCTTCATCCTCGACTGGCGCCTGGCCCTGGCGACCCTCACGATCATGCCGCTGCTCATCGGCGCGACGCTCATCTTTCGCGCCAGGTCGGCGCGCGCCTACGCCGAGGTGCGTAACAAGATCGGCGACGTGAGCGCCCATCTGCAGGAGTCCATCTCGGGCATCCGCGTGCTCAAGGCCTTCCGCCGCGAGCAAAGCGACTACGAGCGGCTCGCCGTAGCCAACGCCGCGTATCGCGAGGTCAACATGCGCACCGTCGTGCAGAGCGGCCTGTACTTCCCCTTCGTGGAGCTCATGTCGGCGGCCGCCGTGGTGATCGTGCTCTGGTACGGCGGCACTCTCATCGGCGGCGACACCCTCGAGATCGGCGTGCTGGTGGCGTTCATCGGCTACCTGGGCAGCTTCTTCGACCCCCTGCAGCAGCTCAGCCAGCTCTACAACACGTTCCAGGCGTCGATGGCCGCGGTGCAGAAGATCTACACGGTGCTCGACACCGAGCCCGACATGCTCGACGCCCCCGACGCCGTCGACCTCCCGGACGTGCGCGGCGAGGTGGAGCTGCGCGGCGTGACCTTCGGCTACGACCCGGAGAAGCCGGTGCTGCACGACGTGGACCTCAGGATCCCTGCGGGCAAGACCGTCGCGCTCGTCGGCGCCACGGGCGCCGGCAAGTCGACGGTCATCAAGCTGCTGGCGCGCTTCTACGATCCGACAGCGGGGGCGGTACTCATCGACGGGCACGACCTGCGGAAGGTCACGTCGAGCTCGCTGCGCGAGCAGCTCGCCGTGGTACCGCAGGAGGCCTTCCTCTTCAGCGGCTCGGTGCTCGACAACATCCGCTTCGCCCGTCCCTCCGCGGACCCCGACGAGGTCAAGCGCGTGGCCCGCATCGTCGGCGTGCACGACTTCGTCGAGTCGCTGCCCGACGGCTACGACACCGAGGTCCAGGAGGGCGGCTCGGCGCTGAGCACGGGGCAGCGCCAGCTCATCAGCTTCGCGCGGGCGCTGCTCGCCGACCCGCGCATCCTCATCCTCGACGAGGCCACCTCGAGCGTGGACGCCGAGAGCGAGCGCCGCATCGAGCGCGCCATGGAAGTGCTGTTCAGCGGCCGCACCAGCGTGATCGTGGCGCACCGCCTGAGCACCGTGCGCTACGCCGACGAGATCCTCGTGATCGACGACGGCCGCGTGATCGAGCGCGGCACGCACGACGCGCTCGTCGCGGCCGGCGGCCGCTACGCCGGCCTCTACGCCGAGTGGGAGGCGACCGGCGAAGCGTTGTGAGGCGGCCCGTCAGGCGGCCGGCGGAGCCGCCGGCCCCATCGCATGCGGCGCCCGCACGTCGCGCCACGCCAGCTGAAAGACGCTGACGAAGATCGCGACCCCGGCGCTCGCCCACAGCACGGTCGACATGCCGAAAGCATCCGCCAGCGGCCCGGCCAGCGCCAGCCCCGCCGGGAAGAACGCCAGGACGCCGAAGTAGTCGTAGGCGGAGACCCGCGAGATCATGTCAGCGGCGACCTCGCGCTGCATGCAGGTCAGCCAGAACGGGTCGTAGAGGCCCCACTCCACGCCGACGACCGCCAGGGACGCGTACAGCATCCACACCGGCGCCTGCAGCGCCATGAAGGCCACCGGCAACGCTGTCAGGCTCATGCCGGCGGCGATCACCAGCATCGGCCGCCGCGGCCGCCAGCGCAGGCTGAGCAGACCGCCGGCGATCTGCCCGAGGCCCATCGCCGCTGAGGTCAGCCCCCACGTGCGCGCCCCGTCGTAGACGTCGCGCGCGACGATGGGACCCAGCACCTGGATGGGCCCTTGGATGGCGAACAGGAACAGGGCGGCGCCGGCCACCATGACCCAGATCCAGGTGTGGCTGGTGAACTCGCGCCAGCCGTCGGCAAGGTCGCGGAAGAAGGCGCGACCGCCGGCCGTGGAGACTCCGTCGACGGCCGGCTCCTCGCCGGCCAGGCCACGGGCGTGGCCGGCCGGGACAGGCTTCACGCCCGGCCGGCCGAGGAACGCCGACGGCCGCAGCCGCAGCAGGAACCACGCACTCGCCAGGTAGCTGAGCCCGTCGATGCCGATCGCCCATCCCGGGCCCACGACGGACACGAGCATGCCGGCCAGAAAGGCCCCGAGGGTGATGGAGCCGCTGGACACCAGGCCCTGCAGAGCGTTGGCCTGTTGCAGCCGCGGCCCGCTGACGACCTCGGGCACGAGGCCGGTGTAGGCGGGGCCGAAGAAGGCCTCGCACGCGCCCATCCCGACCTGCAGGGCGGCGAGCTGCCACACCTGGGCCACGCCGGCGACGAGCAGCGCGGCGGCGGCGAGCTGCAGCACGGTGCGCCCGGCGTCGGCGACGAGCATCACCGTGCGCCGAGGCAAACGGTCCGCCCACACGCCGCCGAGCAGCACGAGCGCCGCCAGCGGGATCAGACCCGCGGCCTCGACGATGCCGATGTCGGTGGCCGTGCCGCCGATGGCGAGCACCGCGAAGGGCAGCGCGACCACGCGGAACATGGAGCCGACCACGGAGGCCGCCTGCCCGATGAACAGCTTGCGGAACTCGGGCTCGCCGAGGGCGGCCAGGCTGTCGCCGAGATTGGCCACGCTACTCGATGCGCGGCAGAAGCCGGTCGAGCCAGCCCGGGATCCACCAGTTCCAACGCCCGACCAGGCGCATGAACGCCGGTACCATGAGGACACGGATCACGCTGGCATCGACGGCCACCGCCACAGCGAGACCAACGCCGATGGCTTTGGTGACGAGCAGCGACGTAAAAGCGAACGACCCGCCGACCACGACGACGATGAGCGCGGCGCTCGTCACGATGCGTCCCGTCCGCGCCAGCCCGAAGCGCACGGCCTGGAGGTTGTCGCCGGTCTCGTCCCACGCCTCGCGCATGCGGGACAGCAGGAACACCTCGTAGTCCATGGAGACGCCGAACACCGTGCAGAACAGGATCACCGGCAGCTCGGCCTCGATGGCGCCGCTGCTCCTGAAGTCGAAGAGCCACTCGAGATGGCCGTCCTGGAAGATCCACACCACGGCCCCGTAGCCGGCGAGCAGCGACAGGACGTTCATGACCACCGCCTTGACCGGCAGGACCACGCTGCGCAGCAGCAGCAGGAGCACGAGCGCGGTGACGCAGACCACGAAGAGGACGACCCAGGGAAAGCGTTGATTGAGAGCGTGGACGAAGTCGTACACGCTCATGGAGGTGCCGCCGACGAGAACGGTCATGCCCTCCGACGGCGGCTCGTGGTAGATACGCCGCGCAAGATCCTGTGCTTCCACGGAAGACGGGGCATCCTTGGGGACGACCAGGAAGAGCGCCGCGCCGGGAGCCGTGGTGAGCGCGCGCAGGCGCAGCGCGGCCTCCCGCTGCTGGGCGCCGAGCAGACCCTGGAGCAGGCCGGGAAGACCGGCGCCGGCGGATGGCTGCCCGGAGCCCGCGGGCCGCTGCACGGCCCGCCAGAACCGGCCCGCCGCCGCCGGCGCCTCGATGCCGGGCAGGTTCACGACGCTCGTCACCCGCTCGACGCCGGGCATCGCGCGGAGACGCTCGCCATACTCGTACAGACGCCGCAGGTTCGCCGGCTCGAGCGCCCCCGTGCCCCCAGCCCACGTGGCGAGGACGTAGATCGGCGAGAGCGCCGATACGTCGAAGCGCGACTGCAGGATGTCGTAGCCCTGCCGCGACTCGGAGCGCCGCGGGAGCGCGGTCGCTCCGGCGATCTCCCTCTCGATGTGCAGCACCGGCCAGGCGAAGAGCAGCACCACGATCAACGTCCCGATGAGGACCGGGACGGGGTGACGCATGACGGCGTCCGACCAGCGGCCCCAGAACGCCCCCTGCTTGCCTGCGCGCCCGATGACGCGCAGGCGATTCACCCGAGGGCCAAGCATGCCCAGCAGCGCCGGCAGGAGCGTCAGGGCGGCAAGGACCGAGAGGATCACGACGAGAGCGCCGCCCAACCCCACGGACTGCATCGACATGAACGGGATGGCCACCAGCCCGAGGAGACCGACCACCACGGTCAGCCCGGAGAAGAAGATGGAGCGACCGGCGTACTCCACGGTGGCCTCCACCGCATCCGCCACGGTGCGGCCGGCGCCCAGCTCCTCGCGAAAGCGCCCCACCATGAACAGCGAGTAGTCGATGCCGACGGCGAGCCCCAGGAGGGTGGCCACATTCATCGCGAACACCGAGATATCCAGTAACTGGGCGAGCACCCAGAACAGGCCCAGCGTGACGGTCACAGCCATGCCGCCGCCGATCACCGGCAGGGCGGCGGCCACCAGGGTGCCGAAGATGAGCACGAGGACGATGATGGCGATCGGCAGGGCGTACATCTCGGCGGTCCGCAGATCCTCGGCGGAGATCTGCGCGATGTCGGCGTACACCGCGGGGTCGCCGGTGAGATACGTGGTGAGGCCCGTCGGCGCCAACCCGGCGCGCACCGCCGGGATCATGCGCTGCACCTGCTCGGCGCTCGCGTCGAATGAGAGCACGGCGAAGGTGGCGTGCCCGTCTTTGGAGATCAAGCCCGCGTCGCCGGTGGAGGCGGCCGTCTGCACGCCGAGGAGCCTGGGGAAGGCCCCGCGATCGAGGCCCGCCAGGGCCGCCTTCACCCGCGCCTGAAATGCGGGGCCGCGGGCGTCGAGGCTGGGGCTGGCGAAGACGATCGTGAGCTGCGCCGGGCCGAAGCCCAGGCGCTCCTGCATCGCCTTCTGGGCCTGCTGGGACGGCGTCGCGGGGTTGGTGAAGCCGCCGCCCTTGAGCTCGCCGGGCAGGTGCGAGGTGGCCACGAGACCCGCGACGAAGGCCACCGCCCATGCAAGCACAATGACCCGGCGACGCCTGTAGACGAACCGGCCGAGCGCGGCGAACACTCGCGGCCACCTCCTTCCGAACGGCCGCGGCAGGCCGCACAACTGTGCGGCCGCGGCCGTTCGAAACGATATACTACAAAGGCATCGTTTCATGCCTCCAGAGCACTCGAGGACCATGACCGGACCACGCGAAAGAACATCCGCGGGCGGCGTCGTCGTGCGCACGGACGCCGGCGTCGAGGTGTGCCTCATCAGGCCCGTCGGGCGCACCGTCTGGGGGCTGCCCAAGGGCGGCCTCGAGAGCGGCGAGACACTGGCGCAGGCCGCCGTGCGCGAAGTCGCCGAAGAGACCGGCATCAGCGGCATGGTCGCCGGCGAGCTCGGCGCCATCGACTACTCGTTCTATTCGCGCGAACAGAACAGCCGCATCCACAAGACCGTGCACTACTACCTCATGCACGCCACCGGCGGCGACACGGCCGACCACGACCACGAGGTCAGCGAGGCGCGCTGGGTGAGCCTGCGCGAAGCCCTGCGGCTCATGACCTACCCCAACGAGCGGGAGATGGTGCGACGCGCCGCCGAGGCCCTGGGCGAAGCGCTCGACGCCTGAGCCGTCAGGACCAGGTGAGAGGCTCGTGCACCACGCGGGCCTGCCGCATACTGTGGTCGAGCGCCTCGATCATCTCGCCGGCGTTGACGTCCACGTAGTCGTAGTGCGCCAGGGCGAACAGGAAGCGCGGCGACGCGGAGGGGCCGGCGGAGGCGGCGAGCCCGCGCCGCAGGCGCTCGGCGGCGCCGGCCAGTCCGCGCCGGCTGATATCGGGCAGCACCAGCAGAAAGCCACCGTCGGGCGTGAGGCCGATGCTGTCGTAGCGGCGCAGGTTCTCGCGCAGGCACTCGCCCACCTCGTGGAGCACCCCCCGATAGCCCTCGCGGGCGGCCGCCAGGACTTCGTCGCCGGCAGACTCCTCGAAGGCGAGCTCGAGCAGCCCCAGCGAAAGCTCCATGCGCTGACAGCGGTTCACCTCCAGCGACAGCTGCTCGACGATCTCGCCGGGCTTCATGGCGCCCGTGGAGAGGTCGAGCGGCGACGCGTCCGCGGCGTCGCGCCGCAGGCGGACGATGGTCTCTTCGAGGCCGGCGCAGTAGCCGGTGGCGATGCGTGTCAGGGCGACGTTCTCGAGGCCGAGCAGAAGACGGCGGGCTCCGCGCGCCTCCGCCGTACCATGGGCGTGAAGACCGTCGCACAGGGCCTTGCAGCCGGCGGAATACGCGTCCAGCAGCACCGCCACCGGGACGCTTTGACTGAGGCCGGCGCCGCGGGCCACGTCCTCGACGGCGGCGAGAAGAGGGGCCTGGTCGTCGCCGCCCACGAAGCGGGCCAGATGAGGAATGGCGGGCTCCCACAGGCCGCGGCTCGCCTCGCCGAGCTCAAGGTCGCCGTATACGGTCAAGATAAGCTCATCCACGACAAGCTCCCTCCGGAAGGAGATCCCGGGGGCGGGTGTCTCCTGTCTGGATTGTACCGCTATGCTGCACACTACACACACGATGTCCGGGCGCCGCGGCGAAGGATGGGTGAGCTATGCGCGTGACTCTGTTGGGCACGATGGGCTGGATGCCGAGCGACCGCCGCGAGACGACCTGCGTCGCCGGGCGCGCCGGAGACAGCCTCTTCATCTTCGACGCGGGCACCGGCCTGCGCCGCCTGCGCGAGCCCGCCCAGGCGGCGCTGCTCGACGGCGCCCGCGACGTGCACCTCTTTCTGACGCACTATCACCTCGACCACGTCTGCGGCCTGGCGTACCTGCCCGGCGTACTGCCGGGCCGCAAGCTCGTGATCCACGCCCCCGCGGCCGCGCTCAACGGCGTCGACCCAGAGGGCGCGGTGGCCGGCCTGCTGCGCAGGCCCTACAACCCGCGCGACTGGGAGGAGCTCACCGACCTGCGCCTCGAGCCCGTCGTGGCCGGGGCCAACGAGATCGCCGGCCACACCGTGCGCGTACGCGCCCAGCAGCACTCGGATGTCAGCGTCGCGTACCGCGTCGATGACGCCTTTGTGCTGGCCACCGACACCAGGGTCGACCCTCAGACGGCTGAATTCGCCGCCGGGGTCGGCCTGCTGCTGCACGAGGCCTGGTACAACGCCGCCGACCCGCGCACCGCCGAGATGCCGCCGGAGCTGCACGCCGGCTACGCCTCCCATAGCGAAGCCGGCGCCGTCGCCGGCCTGGCCGCCGACGCGGACGTCGGCCGGCTCGTGCCGATGCACCTCAACCCGCTGCACGACGAGAGCTACTACGCCGCTCTCGAGGCCGCCGCCCGCACCGTCTTTCCGCGCACGGACGTGCTCGCCGACGGCGCGGTCATCGACACGGACGCCGACGCTTGACGCCCCTGGGCCAGGTCGCAGGCAGCCACCCGGAGGTCCCGGTGTGATCCGCTTGCGCAGCAAGAGGTTCCTGGTCGTGGCCCTGGCGCTCGCCGCGCTCGTCGTGTTCCTGCTGCCCGCGTTTGTGGCCTTCCGCTACGCCGCCCCAGGCCAGCGCGGCGACTTCGTCCGGCGCCCGTGGCGCGGCTGGAGCTTCGCCTACGCGGCCCTGGCCGTGCCCGGCGACGCCGCGCTCAAGACCTCGGGCATGGCGCTGCGCAAGGCCGACTGGGTGTTCAAGAGTACCGTCGTCGACCCCCGTGAGGTCCAGCTGCTGTTCGTGCCCCAGGGCAAGCCCTACCGCTTCACGCACAGCATCGACGGACGCGTGGTCACGAGCACCGTCGTCCCGGCATATCGCTTCATCTGGCAGGTCCAGGGCGCCATCGACTCAGTCTCGGAGCGCACCGACACGATCGTGGCGCTGCTCGACTACGACACCGGGCGCGTCCTCTACAATGTGCGCGACGACCTGCTGCCCTCCGAGCTCGCTCCGCCGCCCGCCTCGTCGCCGGAGCCCGAGCCTTCGCCTTCGGGCGTCCCGTGAGGATGAGGCAGCCGTGGGCCTGATCGCCGTCGCGTTCTACGAGACCTCGTGGTTCAAGGCGGTCGTCTACGTGCTCGTCGCCGTCATCGCGGCGCGCGTCGTCGACTTCTTCCTCGCGCGCCGCGACGCGACCATGGCCAGGCTTCTGGGCAGAACGCCCGGCAGGGCCGACCGCACTCGCTACGTGATGATCCGTCGCCTCACCCAGGCGCTCATCATCGTCGTGGGCTTCGCCATGGCCCTCTTCCAGTTCCCCATCTTCCAGGCCCTCAGCGGCGCCATCCTCGCCTCGGCGGCCATGATCTCGGTCGTCATCGGCATCGCCGCGCGGGCGCCGCTCGCCAACCTCGTCAGCGGCGTGATGATCGCCTTCTCGCAGCCCGTGCGCCTCGGCGACTACATCAGCGTCGACGACGTCTACGGCACCGTCGAGGAGATCCGCTTCACGTACACGTACATCCGCACCCCCGACAATCGCAGAGTCGTCATCCCCAACGAGGCCTTCGCCAGCCAGGTCGTGAACAACTTCTCGATGGGCTCGCCGGGGAGCATGGTCGCCATCGACTTCGTCGTCCCCATGGCGAGCGACGTCGCCGCGGTGCGCGCCGCGGTGCTGGCGATCGCCGGCGAGCTGGCGACGGCCCCCGACGGCAAGAGCAACAGCGTCACCGTCGAGGAGCTGCGCGCCGCCGACGTCACGCTGCGCCTGCACGCCTGGGTGCACGACCCGCTCACGCGGCGCGACCTCGCCAGCGACCTGCGCGCCGCCATCCTTCGCCGGCTCCGCGACGACGGCGTGCTCGGCGCCGCGCGGGAGGCGAGCGGCGCTGCCGACTGACGCCGAGCAGGCGGCTGCCGGCCCGCCGGCGACGCGCCCGCTGGCGTGGGCCGTCGCCGCCGCCGCCGGCAGCCGCCTGCTCGTCTTCGCCGCCGCCTTCGGGGCCGCGACCTTCATCGGCATCCAGGGCCTGCCCATCGGCTGGCGCTTCCCGGTGCGCGCCGAGGTGTTCCGCGGGGCGCTCGGCCATCTGCTGAACCCCTGGGCACACTGGGACGGCGTCTGGTACATCAAGATCGCCACCAGCGGCTACGCCGACGGCGACGGCAGCACCGCGTTCTTCCCGCTGTTCCCCACGCTGCTGCGCTACGTGGGCCTGGTCTTCAGCGGCAACCTCGTGATCACCGGCATCGTCATCTCGCTGGTCTGCTACGCCGGCTGCGTGTGGCTGCTCTACCGTCTCGTGCGCTCCGACTTCGACGACGAGGTGGCGTCCCGGGCGGTCGTCTACCTGGCCATCGGCCCGCTGTCCTTCTTTCTGCAGGCCGTGTACACCGAGTCACTCTTCCTCGTCTTGACCCTCGCCTGCTTCGTCTTCGCCCGCGAGGGCCACTGGC
>JBAXRL010000016.1:0-16862 GCA_037131205.1 Actinomycetes bacterium
GCGTCGAGCGTCTCGTCGGCGAGCAGCTCGGCGTAGTCGGCGGTGACCACGGCGTTCGGGTACAGGCCACGGGCCTTGGCGAGGTTGTCCTCGTCCAGATCGCAGCAGTACGCCAGATCGGCGCCGGGCAGCCGGTCGAAGTTGCGCGCGAGGTTGGGGCCCCAGTAGCCGAGCCCGACCACGCCGACGCGGACCTTGTCAGCAGTCACGGGTGTGTCTCCCTGTCAGAGTTTCCAGACGTTGCCGGCGCTGGGGATGCCGGCCGTGGCGTTGCGGAAGTCGACCACCAGGTCGGCCTCCTGCACGATGGTGCGATAGTCGAGCGCCGAGTGCGCCGTGACGATGACCACGGCGTCGTAGCCGGCGATGCGCCGATACTCCTCGAGATCGACCGACTTGAGGTCGAGCTCGGGCAGCTCGGCGCAGTACGGATCGTGGTAGTCCACGTCGGCGCCGTGGGCGCGCAGCAGGCGGATGACCTTGAGCGCCGGCGACTCGCGGAGGTCGTCGATGTCGGCCTTGTAGGCGACCCCGAGCACCAGCAACCGGGCGCCGTTCAGGCTCTTGCGGCGCGTGTTCAGGGCGCGATGGAGCTTCTCGACGCAGAAGTACGGCATGTTCTCGTTGACCTTGCCGGCGAGCTCGATGAACTCCGTCCAGAAGTCGAACTCGCGGGCCTTCCAGCTCTGGAAGACGGGGTCGATGGGGATGCAGTGCCCGCCGAGGCCGGGGCCGGGCTGGAACTTCATGAAGCCGAACGGTTTGGTGGCGGACGCGTCGATGACCTCCCACACGTCGATCTTCATGCGGTCGCAGAGCATGGCCAGCTCGTTCATGAGGGCGATGTTCACGCCGCGGAAGATGTTCTCGAGGAGCTTGCTCATCTCCGCGACCTCGGGCGTGCTGACCGGCACCACGTGGTCGAGCGCGGGGCCGTAGACCTCGAGCGCCCGCGCCGTGCAGGCCGGCGTGAGGCCACCGACGACCTTGGGCGTGCTCCTGGTGGTGTAGTCGGTGCGCCCCGGGTCGACACGCTCGGGCGAGAAGGCGAGGTGGAAGTCGACGCCGGCGACCAGACCGGAGCCGGCCTCGAGGATGGGTACGAGCACGTCGCGCGTGGTGCCCGGGTACGTGGTGCTCTCGAGGGTGACGAGCTGGCCGCGCCGCAGGTGCCCGGCCAGCTTCGCGGTGGCCTCCTTGACCAGGGTGAGGTCGGGCTCGCGATTGGCGCTCAGCGGCGTCGGCAGGCAGATGATGACCGCGTCGCAGTCCTCCGTGGCGGCGTAGTCGGTGGTGGCGTGGATGAGGCCCCTGTCGACGACCTTCTTGAGGGCCTCGCCGGTGACGTCCTGGATGTAGCTGCGGCCGGCGTTGACCTGGGCGCAGCGCTCGGCGACGGCCTCGACGCCGACGACTGAGGCGCCGGCCTCGGCGAACGCCATGGCCAGCGGCAGGCCGACGTAGCCAAGACCGATGACGGCGATCTTCACGCGGAACTCCTGTGGTCGGCGGGATCGAGCGGAGAGTGCCCGCTCCGGGGGACGTCATTCTATCGTATCGGCGGCGGAGCCGGCCGCGCCGCCGCGGGCGGTCGCGCGGCCGCCGGCCGCCTCATCTCCGCCGGCCGGCTGCCGATCACAGGGGCGACGGGTACAATCGGGGCATGGGCATTTCCAGGAGACCAGACGTCGAGAGCATCCCGGCCGATCTCGACCGCTTTCTCGGCACGTTCTTCAACAGCCGCGGCTGGCGCTCGGAGATCAAGTTCGACCCAGCCGAGGACCGCCTCTACCTCGAGGTGCGGCTGGAGAACCACAAGCTCTCGGCCGACGACCGCTTCCTCTCGCTGGTCGAGTACTTCGCCCGCGCCCAGAACGCCGTGCTGCGGCAGCAGGCCGGTCTGCCGCTGCAGGCCCGTCTGTACGCGTGCGACGGCAGGGAGCTGACCACCGTGCTCCATACTCGCGGGTCCAGCTACCTCGACGACGACGCCCGCGGCTCGGGCATGCGCCGCCGCCTCGCCTGGCTCGGTTTCCGGCGACGCTTCTTCGTGCGCGTCGCCCCCGGAGCCCTCCTGTGGGCGGCGGCTCTGGTCTTCGTCGTCGGCGTCGTCGGCGTGCGCCTCGATGTCGCCCTCGGTATCGCGCTGCTGGCGCTCGGCAGCCAGGCGGTCGCGCTCTTCCTCCTGGCCTCGAGGGGCCGATAGGGTGCCGGCGACGGGCGACCACGAGGGCGACGCCCCCGGCGAGCGCGACCGCGACGACCTCCTCGAGCTGCTCGGCGACGTGACCGCCCTCGTTCGCGCGAGCAGCGAAGCTGGCGTGCTGCGCGCCGCCGTCGAAGCGGCCTGCCGCGCCGGCGGCTCCCGCCGCGGGGTGGCAGGCCGTTTCGACGGCGTAGCGGCGACCAGCGACGCCTGGTACGACGCGGACGCCGGCTGGACGCGAGCGCCCGGCCGCTGGGCGGCCGGCGAGGGCGCCCCCGGCGTCGTCTGCCTCATCGCACAGCCGCTGCTGGGCGGCGGAGGCCCGGGCGCGCGAGAGGACGCCCCCGGCATCAGCGGCATCCCCGGGATGGAGCGCTTCGCCTGCGTGCCGCTACCTGGCGGCGAAGGCGCGCCGCCGCTGGGCTTCATCGCCGTGGGCGGCCGGGACGAGGACTTCATGGAGCGCGACCTGCGGCTGCTCGCCACGCTCGGCGACATGGCGTCGCTGCGCCTGCGAGAGACGGCCGGCGACGGCCGCCTGCTCCCCGCGGACTGCGCCGCGAGCATCGAAATCGCCGAGCGTCTGCAGCGTCGCCTGTTGCCCCAGGAGCCGCCGCGGCTGGAGGGTCTCGACATCGCCTTCAGTTACCGCACGGCCAGCGCCGGGGTGCTCAGCGGCGGCGACTTCGTCGACTACTACAGCCGCTCCCCGGGCGTTCTCGCGTTCGCCATCGGCGACGTCGCCGGCAAGGGCGTCGAAGCGATGGCCGTGACGTTCGTCACCAAGTACATCCTGCGCGCCGCGGTGCACGGCGGCCAGCTCTCGTGGCCGACGAGCCCCGGCGAGGCGCTCCAGGAGCTGCGCACGGGCCTGCTCGAGCAGCCCGACTTCGCCGCCGACTCCGAGCGCTTCGTCACGGTGCTGTTCGGGCTGATCGGCGCGCGCCGCGGCCTGCTCCAGCTCGCCAGCGCCGGCCACCCCACGCCGTTCATCGTGCGCGCGACCGGCGTTGAACGGCCGCTGCTGCTCACCGAGCCCGCCATCGGCGTGGAGCTCGGCGCCGCCCTGGAGCCCTACCCCACAGAGACCCTCGCGCTGAGGCGCGGCGATGTCGTCGTCCTCTTCACGGACGGCATCGCCGAGCTGCGCGATGAGCGCGGGCGGTTCTTCGAGGACGAGATGAGCGGCGTGCTCGGCGCCTGCCACGACAGGCCCGCGGCCGACGTCGTGGCGCGCCTCATGGCCGCCGGGGAGGCCTTCTCCGCGCGGCCCCCCGGCGACGACCTCGCGCTGCTCTGCATCCGGCTGGTGGCGGATCCTGGGGTACACTAGTCGGGAGGACAGGCGGCCGACTGGCGCGGCGGCGGAGATCGTACACGGTCAAGGAGGCGACGCCATGCACAGCGCACGTCTGCGCCGGCAGGACGGCTTCATCCGCGAGATCCTGTGGCTCGCTCTGGGTCTGGCGATCCTCGCCGTCGTCGTGCTCGACGGGCTCGCCATCTTCAGCGCCAACCAGTCGGTGAAGGAAGACGCCAAGCGGGCGGCCAGGGAGGCTCAGACGGAGTACGCGCAGACCCAGAACCTGGCCGCGGCGAAGTTCGCCGCGCGGCAGTACCTCATCAAGGCGAACAAGAAGCTGGTGGCCTTCTCCTCCCCGACCGGCCTTGACGGCGCCACCGTGTTCACGGTGAAGGCCAAGGCGCACGCCGACACGCGCGTGTTCAAGCTCCTGGGCTACGTCGGCCTGAAGAAGTGGGTGGACCAGACGACCAGCCCGACCGCCACCGGCACGGCGGATTAGGGAGCGCGCCCGGCGCGCCGCCGCGGGGCGTGCGGGGCGCGTCGCTCAGTGGTCGGTGCGCACCGGCCCGCGCGCGGCCTGCCGTCGCAGACCGAGCTGCACGATCTCCTCCACCAGCGCGCGGCCGTCCACGCCCGAGGCCGCCCACAGCCGCGGAAACCCGCTCATGGCCGTCATGCCGGGGATGGTGTTGATCTCGTTGACCAGCACGCGGCCGTCGTCCTCGAGGAAGAAGTCGCAGCGCGCGAAGCCGCTGCAGTCGAGGGCCGCGAAGGCGGTCGTGGCCAGCGCCCCGACCTCGGCCTGCTTCCCGGCGCCGATGTCGGCGGGGATCACGAAGGACATCATGCCCTCGGTGTACTTGGCCTCGTAGTCGTAGTACTCGTTGACGGGGATGACCTCCCCGGCCACCGAGGCGGCGGCGGCCTCGTTGCCGAGCACCGCGCACTCGATCTCGCGGCCGGGCGACGACGCCTCGACGATGACCTTGCGGTCGTACGAGGCGGCCAGCTCGAGCGCCGGCCCCAGCTCGCCGCGGTCGTGCGCCTTGGTCATGCCCACGCTCGAGCCAAGGTTGACCGGCTTGACGAAGACCGGGTACGTCAGGCGCCGCTCGACGGCCGCCACGGCGGCGGCGCCACGGGCGGCCGCGTCCCGCAGCACGAGGTAGTCCACCTGCGGCAGACCGCGAGCCGCGAAGACGTCCTTCATCATCTCCTTGTCCATGCCCACGGCGCTGGCGGCGACGCCGGACCCGGCGTAGGCCAGGCCGGCCATCTCGAGCAGACCCTGGATGGTGCCGTCTTCGGCGAAGGTGCCGTGCATGATGGGGAAGGCGAAGTCCAGGGGCTGGAAGGAGCCGTCCGCGAGCGCGAGCCCGGGGCGCGCGGGGTCGGCCACCAGGTGCACCGCCTGCGCGGGCGCGGCGTCCAGCCCGTCGCGCAGCACGGCTTCGAGATCGGCCGGCTGCAGCCAACGCCCGTCCCGGGTGATGCCCACGGGGATGACGTCGTACTTGTCGGCGTCGAGCATCGCCGCGACAAAGCGCGCGGAGGCGAGGGAGATCTCGTGCTCGGCGGAACGGCCGCCGAAGATCAGGGCCAGATGCAGCATGGCGGCAAGCCTAGCGGCGGCGCCGGGGGGGCGCAAACCGGGCGCCGGCGAGCGTCGCACGGCCCGCGGCGGCGCGGCGGCGCCTTACGCGGCGCTCATCGTGGCGCACACCAGACGGTCGAGAAAGGCGTTCACGACCTTCAGTTGGTCGAGGCTGTCGGCGAAGGCCGGCATCTCGTCGAGCACGAGCGCATCGACGAGGACGTCGCTGATCGCGCCCCGCAAGCCGTGCAGGCCGACCACCGCGTCGAGCACCGTGAAGCCCAGCGCCAGCCGGTGCCGCGCGTCGGCCGTCGTGCGCTCCTCGATCGCCCGGAGCAGGCCCGGCCTCTCGTACTGCTCGGCCTCCGTGAGGGCGATGAGGTCGTCGATCAAGGTGCGCAGCAGGCGTTCGCCGAGCTGGCTGGCCACGAGCTCGCGGTAGTCGGAGTCCACCGCGTCGGCGAGCGCGTCCACCCAGCGCCGCCAAAGCTCCTCGCGATGGTCGCGGAGGATGAGTGCGAGCGTCTTCACGAGGCCGCGCGCCGGGCGATGAGCGCCGCGGTCGCGCCGGCGCCGATGCCGTTGTCGATGTTGACGACCACGAGGCCCGGGCTGCAGCTCTGGAGCATGCCGAGCAGGGCGGCTTCTCCGCGGCCGCCGAGGCCGTAGCCGGTGGAGGTCGGCAGGCCGATCACCGGCACATCGACGAGGCCGGCGACCACCGAAGGCAGGGCGCCCTCCATGCCGGCGGCGACCACGATGGCCGCCACGCCGGCGGCGCGCATCTCGTCGAGAGGCGTGGCCAGACGGTGCAGACCGGCCACGCCCACGTCGAAGGCGCTCACCACGGCGACGCCCATGGCGCGGCACATGGCGACCGCCTCGCCGGCGACGCCGAGGTCGCTCGTCCCCGCGGCGAGGACGCCGACGGCGCCGCGCTCCGCCACGGGCGGCGCGCCCGCGCGGCGGACCACGACCACGCGGCTGCGTGCGTCGTGATCCACCGTCCCCGTCACGCCGCCGGCGAGGGCCGCGGCCTGCTCGGCGCTGACGCGGCTGCAGAGCACCAGAGGACTGTGGTCGAGAAAGCGCGCCACGATGCCGAGCAGCTGCTCCTCGCTCTTGCCCTCGGCGTAGACGACCTCCGGCACGCCCTTGCGCGCCGCTCGCGAGACGTCGAGGCGCGCGTAGTCGCCGACCGCGGAATAGCCGAAGCGCCGCAGGCGGTCGGCCGCCTCGGACGCGGCCAGGCGGCCGGCGGCGACGTCGGCGAGCAACTCTTCGAGGGAGCGGTCCATGAAGCGGGATTAGGCGCGGCGCGGGCTTTTCCTGCCGCGCGCCTCCCACCCGCCCGACAGATGTTCCAGTGCGCCCCTGAAGTTTAGCGAGGAGAATGCCGATAGCCGTGGTACAATCGGACAGAATCCGTCTTGGAAGAGGGGTAGTGCCCAAGCCCGCATACAGAGTCTACAGGCGCGAACGCCGCCGTCACCGCCGCTGGCCGTATTTTGTCGTAGCGGCGGTTTGCGTGCTGGCGGCGCTGGCCGGCTGGCAGGTGCTCGCCGTGCCGCGCGTCTCGGCGGTCACGCCGGGTCCGAATTCGTACGTCAAGAATCCCTCACTCACCGTCGTGCTCGACGTCAAAGGCCTGTCCGGGCTCAAGAGCGTACGCGTCACGTTCGACGGCGACAACGTCACGGGTAAGGCCACGCGCAGCGGCGATAAGCTCACCTTCACCACCGGCAAGCTGTCCGACGGCTCCCACGCGGTCTCATTCAAGGCGACCAGTTCCAACGTCTTCCGTCACGAGGTCCGCAAGGACTGGCGCTTCACGGTCGACACCAGCATCCCCAAGCTTGTGCTTGCCGGCTCCGCCGACGAAGGCCGCATCAACACCTCGCCGGCCACGTTCAGCGGCGTCACCGAGCCGTACTCCACGGTCACGGTGTCGGGGGGCGGCGTCGAGGCCAGTGGCCAGGCCGACGCCGACGGCAAGTACACGGTCAGCGCCAACCTCCCCGACGCGTCCTCCGACGTCACCATCACCACCGCCGACAGGGCGGGCAACGCGACCACCAAGCGGCTGCGCGTCTACGTCGATGCCAGCCCCCCCACGCTCAAGACGACGCAGCTGGGCAAGACCGTCAAGCACTCGGGCCTCAAGATCCGCATCAAGGCCCGCGACCAGCTCGGCGCGCCCAAGCTGAAGCTGGTGCTCGACGGCGAGGAGCGCAAGTACGAAGGCCCGCCGGCGCGCGCCGTGTTCACGGTCAAGAATCTCGCCCAGGGCAAGCACACGATGGTCATCACCGCCAGCGACAGGGGCGGCAACGTCGTCACCGACAAGCAGACGTTCGTCATCAACAGCACCGAGCACTTCGGCAACGCCGCGATGTGGCCGGGCGCCCGGGGCAAGGACGTCAAGGACCTGCAGAGGCGCCTCGCCGACGCCGGCGTCTTCGACGGCCCCAGAAACGGCGTCTACGACAACCACACCGTCACCGGCGTGAAGAAGTTCCAGGCCCTGTACGGCCAGCCCGTCGATGGCCTCATCGGCGTCATGGCGCTGAACGCCCTCAGCGGGCAGATCATCGTCGATCTCGGCGACCTGCACATCTACCTCTACCGCGACGGCCAGCTCGTCAAGAGCTATCCCGTCGCCGTGGGGCAGCCCGCCTACCCCACGCCCACCGGGGCGTACTCCATCGTCAACATGCAGATGGATCCCACCTGGCTGCCGCCCAACTCGGACTGGGCCAAAAATGCGGTGCCCATTCCCCCGGGGCCCAATAACCCTCTCGGCACCCGATGGATCGGCACCAGCGCCCCGGGCATCGGCATCCACGGCACGCCCGACGACTCCTCCATCGGCAGCTACGCGTCGCACGGCTGCATCCGCATGCACATCCCGGATGTCGAAGACCTGTACACGAGGGTCGTCGTCGGCATGCCGGTCATCATCCGCCAGTAGGCGCGCTCCTCTCCCTGTATGCTGAGCCGCACGCGTGCGGCGCGCCGCCGGGCGCACGCCGCGAGCCCGACCGCCACGCTGAGGAGCGACATGGCAGAGGTCACCCCGTTCAGAGGCATCCGCTACCACGAGTCCATCGCGCTCGATGAGGTGGTGGCGCCGCCCTACGACGTGATCCCGGCGGCGCAAGCCGCCGCGCTGCGGGCGCGCAGCCCGCACAACGCCGTCCACCTCGACCTGCCCGTGGCGCCGGGCGAGGCGGCGGGAGACGCGGCGTACGCCGCCGCCGCCGCCGCCTTCGAGGGGTGGCGGGCCGGCGGCGCGCTGGTCCGCGACGCGACGCCCACCCTGTACCTCGTCGATCAGACCTACCGGGGGCCCGACGGCCGCCAACGCACGCGCCGCGGCTTCATCGCGCGGCTCCGCCTGGCCGACTTCGCGGAGCGCGTCGTCCTGCCGCACGAGCGCACACACGCCGGCGCGAAGGTCGACCGCCTGCGCCTGTACCGCGCCGCCCATGCCGACCTCAGCCAGATCTTCCTGCTGGCGCCCGACGACGACGGCAAGGTGGAGGATGCGCTCGCGGCGGCGGCGGGCGCCCCCGCGGGCGCCGCCCGCGAGGCCCGCGACGGCGACGGCAATCTGCACCGCATCGTCCCCCTCTCCGGCCCCGAGGTGGAGCGCGTCGTGGCCCTGCTGCGCGAGCGGCCCCTCTACATCGCCGACGGCCACCACCGCTACGAGACGGCGCTCGCCTACCGCGACGAGCGCCGCGCCGCGGGGGACCACAGCGCCGACACGCTGATGGTCTACCTGTGCGGCATGAGCGATCCCGGGCTCACCGTGTTCCCCACTCATCGCCTCGTACGGAACGTCGTCGTGCCGCCCCTCGCCGAGTTGCGCGAACGCCTGCAGCCGTTGTTCGAGGTCATGGGCACGCCCGTGCGGGGTCTTGAAGCCTGCCGCGGGGTGCTCGACGGGCTGGGCGAGCAGGCCGACCCCGGCAGGGTCTTCGGCCTGTATCTGCCGCACGAGGACGTGTGCCTCATCGTGAAGTCGCGCGCACCGGAGGCGCGGCGGCGGCTCGTCGCCGGCGGCTTCTCGCCGGAGGCCGCCGGCCTGTCGGTGACGGTGCTCCACGAGCTCGTCCTCCACGAGGCTCTCGGCATGGACGCGGGGCAGGCCGAGAGACACATCGACTACGCGACAAGCGTCCCCGACGCGCTGGCGGCGCTGGCCGGCGGCCGCTACGCGCTCGGCGCCTTCCTCAACGCCACCCTGGTCAGTCAGGTACGGGCGCTCGCCGACCGCGGCGAGACGATGCCCCAGAAGTCGACGTACTTCTACCCCAAGCTGCTCACGGGCCTCGTCTTCGACGCGCTCGGCGATCAGGGCCTGTCCCGATAGGGATGTGCGTGCGGGGCGTTCGTGCAGGTCGCCGCGGGCGGGCCGGTCACGATGCCGCGTCGGCGCGGCGCTGCAGCTCGGCCAGCGCGGCCGCCTGGTCGTCGCTGAACGGCGGCGAGACCTGCTCCGCGAGGAGCTGCTCGACGCGCTCGCGGGCGGCGGCGACCGTGGTCGGTGACCCCGCCGCCCGCCAGGCGTCCCAGCTACCCTGCACGCCGAGATCGCTGAGCCGCCACTCGCCGTGACGGGCGTTCTGCCGCGTGGAGCGCTCACCGAGGAACGAGCCGCAAGGGCCGACCCTGTCGAGGATCTCGTCGAGCCACAGATCGTCGCGCACCGGGATGCCGGTGCGCGCCTGGCGGGCGAGGCGGATCATCTCGACGTCCATGACGATCTGCTCGAGGCAGAGGATGGTGGCGCCGCCCAGAAGGCCGGGGCCGACCAGAACGTCGGGGTCGGAGAGCGCTACGAGGAGCGCCCCGTTGGCCTTCTCCCAGGCGGTCTGCAGGTCGGGCTCGTAGGTCTGGGTGCAGAGGCCCGAGGACTCGGCCGGCAGGCCGTAGTAACGGGCCATCTCGGTGCCGGCGGCGCACAGCACGGCGTGCTCGACGGCGCCGGCGGCATACGACCCCGTGCGCGGGTCCATGGTGGCGATCACCGGCGCGTAGATCACCGGCGTGCCCGGCGCAGCCGCCTGGATGAGACACAGCGTGCCGATGGTCTCGCAGTTGGCGGCGAGCAGCGTGCCGAGCCGGCTGCCAGGCGCGGTGGCGCCCTGCAGAGGCATCGGCATGATCGCCACCGGCAGCCCGTAGTCACGGAGCTCCAGCCATGTCTGCGTGTAGTCGTGCTCGATGGTAAGCGGCGACGCCGGCGTGATGAGGAACGACAGCGGCATCTGCGCGCGCACTGCCTCGCGGCCGCCAAAGACGATGTCGAGGACCTCCTTGAGCCACGGCGCCAGGGCGGGCGTGCCGAACGAGTCCTGGACGTGCTTGCCGAAGGTGGCGAAGACGTCGGTGTAGTAGCGCACGAAGCCGCCCGGCTGTTCGTAATCGAGGGCGTAGTCGACGGGGCACCAGTAGAAGCCCACGTCGTCGAGAGCGTCGTGGAGCCGGGTGGCGGCCAGCCAGTCCGCGTGGGTGGTGGGGCGGCGCTCGCCGGTGGCCCCGTCGAAGACGGCGGTGGCGCCGCCGTCGGCGAGCAACGTGAACGCGCCGGCATTGAGGGGGAAGCTCCAGCCCGGCCGGCGGCCGTGCACCGTGAGCTCCTTCGTCACCTGGGCCAGCGAGCGTTCGATGAGCTCGGGCGGAAAGCGGACCATGCGCGTGGCCTCGTCGACGCGGGCGCCGGCGGCGGCCAGGATGCGGCGCCCCTCGGCGGTATCGCAGCGCATGCCGACGGCGCCGAGCACCTTCAGGGTGCGCTCATGGACCTGCGCCTTCTCGTCGTCGGCGAGGATCTGGACGCGGGCCTGCATCAGGCGTCCTCGGCGGCTTCGGCTTCGGCCAAGGCGAGCGCCTCGTTGCCGGCCTCGCTCGACGGGTTGCCCGGGCCGCCGTAGATGGCCCGGAAGACGTAGTACAGCACCGGGCCGGAGAACAGCGCCGCGAACCCGGCGATACCGTACCAGCCAACGTCGACGCCGAGCAGATTGAAGCCGTCCAAGCCGAGCAGTACCGTGCTGCGATCGATGGCGTTGACATAGATCGTGAACAGCACGATGAGGATCGGCGGGATGATCATGGCGACCATGCCAGCCGTGCCGAACGGCACGCGGAAGGGCCGTTTGAGGTCCGGCTCCTTGACACGCAGAACCACAGCCGAGATGAAGATGAGCACGTAGGCCGAGATGAAGAGGATCACGTCGATCACGATGAGGTTCTGGAACGGCCCGACGATGAGCACCGCGTTGAGGACGGCCATCAGCACGATAGCGGCGACAGGCGTGCCGAAGCGCTTGCTCACGATCGAGATCGACCTGGGAAACAGCCCGTCCGCCGAGATCGCGAACAGCGGGCGGGCTCCCGAGGCGAGGTAGTCGAGATACAGGGCGAGATTGCCGAGCAGCGCCGAGGCGAGCAGCGCGATGCCGAGCGCCGAGCCGCCCAGCGCCTTGCCGATCTCGACGAACGACACGTAGCCGTCGCCGGCCTCGGTGGCGAAGCTGTCCCAATGGCCGTACCCGGCGAGGCTCGCGACCGTGGGCAGCACGTACATGATGACGATGAACGGCACGGCGAGCATGAGCGCCCTGGGGATGACCTTCTGCGGGTTGCGGATCTCGCCCGAAAGCGTCGACATCGACTCGTAGCCCGAGTAGACCCAGACACCGATGGCGAGCCCAAGCGCGAACACGCCGCCGGTGCCGAGGAGCGGCGCGTCCGGCGCCGTCACCGGTGTCAGCGGGTTGAAGTTCCACTTCGCCAGGCCGACGACGATGAGCGCCACGAACGGCGCCAGGATCAGGATCGAGAACACCGTGGAACTGAGCGCCACGACCTTGACGCCGAAGATGTTGACGAGCGTGAAGACGGCGATGATCGCCCAGCAGATGACGTAGAACCAGAGCTGGCTGAAGTCGAGCCAGTTCTGCAGGTAGCCGACGCCGAGCACGATGTATACGGACGAGTCGACGAAGACCGAGAGCGACCACCACCAGGCGGTCTGGAAACCCCAGAAATCGCCGAGGGCGCGCCGCGCCCACACATAGAAACCGCCCTCGCCGGGCAGCGCCGACCCGAGCTCGCTGGCGATCAGCGCCATGGGCAGGCTCCAGAAGACGGGCAGCAGGATGAGGAGGAGCAGCGTGAGGCCCGGCCCGGAGGACGACACCATGTCCTCGATGCCGAACGAGCCGCCCGACACGAGGATGTAGATCATGAAGAAGACCGTGACGATACGGACCCGTGCCCGCTTCAGGCTTCTCACTCCGGGCTCGGTCGGGACTGCGCTCATGCCACTTCCCAGCGTTTTCGTGGTGTCGGACGGAGGGGGCAGTACCGAGACGTGGCCTGGCTCCCCCGCGGCCCCAAACGACGCACGCTCAAGTATGGACCAGTATGGAGCACGCGGCTACGGCCGATCTATTGGCAAACTTCGCGGCGCGGGCTGGGTAAACCTCTGCGGCGCGCGTACGACGACGCCTGGGCCCGCGGACGCGCCGGACCCGGCGCCGAGGAGCCGGGCGCGCAGCGCCCCGCGGTCGGCGGCGCCGAGCTTGCGCAGGAGCGCGCGACAGTGCGTGCGCGCCGTCGCCGGCGACACGCACAGGCGCTCCGCGACTGCCGCCGTGCTCATCCCGGCCAGGACGAGCACGAGCACGTCGGCCTCGCGCGTCGAAAGCCGCGCCTGCTCCACGGCGCCCCCGGCCGGCAGGTAGGCGAAGCGCGCTCTGCCGGCGACGGCGCGCAGCTCCAGCACGACGTCGCAGCAGGCGTGCAGCCGGTGCGCGGCGAGCAGCTCCCGTCCGCCTGCCGCGTAGCCGACGAGCAGCGGCGCCGAGGCCGCCGGCCGGCGGCCGGCGGCAGGCGCGCAACGCGAGCACGCGGCGACTGTGTCGAGGCCGACGAACACGGCGGCGATGGCGGCCGGCCGGTTGTGCCGGCCCGGCTCAGCCTCGGCCGGCGCAAAGCCGAGCTCCCGCGCGGCCGCCACGGCGTGCAGGAGCAGCAGCGGATCCGCTTCGATGACGGCCGCGAGGCCGCCAAGACCGACCGGCGCCGCGAGGCCGAATGCCTGGGGCGCGGGCGAGCGCTCCGGCGGCAGAGCGTCGCGGCACGGCGGGAAGACCCGGCCGGCGGCCCGCCGAGGCGGGCCGCCGGCCCCCCTGGGGAGGATGGGGGTGGGGGCTTCTGGCGGCGGCGTCAGCACCGAGCCGCCGCTGTTTGACCTGGGACGTGGGCGGAGAAAGACCCGTCGAGAAGCAACGACACCCAGAGGAGGGCACGATGGCGACCATCGCACGCTGGATCGACGTGGACGCGGAGATCAACGCCGCCGATCACGAGTGGACGGAGTTCTTGTTCCGCAGCCTCGTCGGCCACTACCAGACCTCGATCGCGGACGTCGAATGGTCGCTCGCCGATGACGTCGAGAAGGGCGGCCTGGTCGCGCTCGCCGAGCTCGGGGCCGGGCGCACGCGGGTCACGGTGAGCCTTGAGTACGAGGGCGACGCAGGCGCCGAGGAGGCCGTGGGGGCGCATCTCGACCGCGACCTCGCGGAGTTCAAGAGGTTCGCCGAGACGCGCGGCTGAGCCCTTGGGGCGACACGACCATCGCGAGTCCACGTCCACGGCGCCTCCGGCGTTTGCGGGCCGGGCACTGCGCCCGGGCATCACGGCCCTGAGTCCGTGCGGGGCGCCCGTGGCGCCGGCAGGCGTGGAGATCGTGGCTCGGGCAGCGTAGCGCGAAGAGCCGCCGGCGTCGTCATACCAGGGGTTGAGATGGCGACGCCGAGGGCACGTTCCGCCGGCGAGCGCAACCACCCACGGGTGGAGCTTCGCGCGAGCGGCGAAAGGCGACAGGAGGAGACAC
The DNA here is from genome assembly GCA_037131205.1 of Actinomycetes bacterium. Classification (GTDB taxonomy): domain Bacteria; phylum Actinomycetota; class Thermoleophilia; order UBA2241; family UBA2241; genus CAIXSE01. The sequence continues at coordinate 14,021 of JBAXRL010000016.1, forward strand.
TATGGGCAGGACCCTCATCGAACGGCTCGCAGCCGTGCCCATCGTGGGCACAGACTACCGTCCCTTTTCCATCGCCCCCGACGGCGACACGGTGGCCTTCGAATGGCGGAACGGCGGGGATTGGCAGCTTTACACCGTCGACAGCCGGGGCGCGGCGCCCCCACGGCGACTCCTCTCGATTGACGATCCCTGCGGCTGCCCGGCGTACTCCGCCGACGGCCGCTACCTGTACTTTTCGCGCGACGACAAGGGCTCGGAGTGCTTCGACTTCTACCGCCTCGAGCTCGCCACAGGGACCGTGGAGAACCTGCTCGCGGACACCCCGGATCTCTCCCCAAACCCCGATCTCCAGCTCTCGCCGGACGGCGCGCGCATCGCCTTGAGCGCCGACCACGGGCAGAGCTACGCCGCGGCGCTCATGCCCGCGGCGCCTTGCCCGCGGGGCGCGGGAGTGACGTTCATCGCCGATCACTACTTCAGCGACTGGACACCTCAGTGGTCGCCGGACGGCGGGCGCCTCGCCTGGCACGCCGACACCCACGGGCAGGACGGCGCCGTCTTTCTTATGGACATCGAGGAGGGCACGCCGCGGGCGCTCGGTGGCGCGCAGCCCCTGCTCGCCTGGTTCCCGCGCTGGTCGCCCGACGGGTCGCGCCTCGCCTTCCAGGGCGTGGTCGACGACGCTTGCGCGATCGGCGTCTACGATACGGCGAGCGCGTCCGTCGAGTGGGCGTGGAGCGACGCGCACGACGCCCACCACCCCGTGTGGTCGCCGGACGGCGAGGCGCTGCTGTTTCTGCGCGACGACGCGGGCCAGACGTCCCTCCTGCACCTCGATTTGCGCACGCGCCGGCTGCGCGATCTGAGCGTCGGCCCCGGCAATCACTACCACCCGCGCTTCACGCCCGACGGAAGCGCGGTCATCGTCGCGCTCAGCGCCCCGGGGATCCCCAGCGACCTGTTTCGCAGCGACCTCGCCGATGGGCGCGTGACACGACTCACCAAGGGCCTTCCCGACGATCTCGCCGGGCACGACTTCGTGCATGGCGAGCACGTCCACTACCGCAGCCTCGACCTTCTGGCCGAGGTCCCGGCGCTGCTCTTCCGGCCGCGCGAGCACAACGGCGGCGGGGTGGTCATCATCCACGGCGGGCCGACGTGGCGCCATTCCAACGAATGGGACCCTTTGCGAGACGCCTTCCTCGACGCCGGCTTCATGGTCGTCCACCCCAACTACCGCGGCAGCGACGGCTACGGGCGCCGCTGGCAGCTCGCCAACCGCTATCTCTGTGGTCAGGGAGAAGCGCAGGACTGCGCCGGCGCACATGCTTTCCTCGTCGCCATGGGCTGCGACCCCGGCCGCATCGCGGTGACCGGGCGCAGCCACGGCGGCTACCTCACGGCGCAGATGCTCACGCAGTTCCCGGAGCTCTGGGCGGCCGGCGTCGCCGGCGTGCCGTTCTTCGACCACATCGACGCGCAGGTGGACCCCGCGGTCCGCGAGGACCTGCGCTGGTGGGACCGCGAGAACACGGGTGACCTCGTCAAGGACCGCGCCCGCCTCGAGTACTACTCGCCGATCAACCATCTCGACCGCGTCAGCGCGCCGCTGCTCATCCTGGCGGCGGCCCGCGACCCCCGCTGCCCAACGCGCCTCGTGGGCAAGGTCGTGGACACGCTGCGCGCCGCCGGCCGCATCTGCGAGGCGCACATCTACCCCGACGAAGGCCACGAGATCAGCGGCGTGGAGAACCACGTGGACTACGACCGGCGCACGGTGGAGTTCATCCTGCGGCACACGGGGGTCCGCGGCTGACGGAGTGACCGCGGTCCGGAGCGGGCGCGCCGCGCAGCGCGGCCCCCGCTCTCTCCGCGCCCCATCTGCGATAGACTGACCCCTGTCCCCAGCACTCTCTCTCCGGGCAGGTGAGCCGATGAACGTCCGCGTATATGTCACGCCCAAGAAGGGCATCCTCGACCCTCAAGGCGCCGCCGTCGAGCGCTCGCTCCCCAACCTCGGGTTCAGCGGGGTGAGCGGCGTCCAGATCGGCAAGATCATCGACCTCACCATCACTGGTGACGATCTCACCGCCGAGGCCGCCCACGCGCAGGTCGACGACATGTGCCGCCGGCTGCTCGCCAACCCGATCATCGAGGACTACACCTTCACGATCAGCGAGGGCTGAGGCATGAGCTCCGCGCCCGTGCGCTTCGGCGTCGTCGTCTTTCCCGGAAGCAACTGCGACGCCGACGCCTATCACGCCGTCTCCACCTTTCCCGACGCCGGCGTGCAGTACCTGTGGCACAAGGACACCGACCTCAAGGATGTCCAGGCCGTCATCCTGCCCGGCGGCTTCAGCTACGGCGACTACCTGCGCTGCGGCGCCATCGCGCGCTTCAGCCCCATCATGCAGTCGGTCATCGATTTCGCCCACGAGGGCGGCCTCGTGATGGGCATCTGCAACGGCTTCCAGACCCTGGTCGAGGCCGGCCTCCTGCCCGGCGGGCTCATCCGCAACACCGGGCTCAAGTTCGTCTGCCGCTACGTCAACCTGCGCGTGGAGACCACGGACACGCCGTTCACCGGCGCCTGCGAACCCGGCGAACTGCTGCGCATCGTCGTCAAGCACAACGACGGTAACTACACGGTCGACCCCGAGACGCTCGCGCACATGAAGGCCGACGACCAGATCGTGCTGCGCTACGCCGACGCCGCCGGCGAGCGCGTCGAGGGCGCCAACCCCAACGGCGCCCTCGACGACATCGCCGGCGTCTGCAATGCGGCGCGCAACGTCTTCGGCATGATGCCGCACCCGGAGAACTCCGTGGAGGCCGGGCTGGC
>JBAXRL010000017.1:0-16784 GCA_037131205.1 Actinomycetes bacterium
TCTGGCACCTCGAGGAGAAGGCCGGCGCCGACATCGTCGTCACCTGCCCGCCGTCCCTCATCGACGAGTGCATCAACTTCCCGAATCCTGAAGACATCAGGTTCGAAGAGAACCGCATCGCCGTCGATCCGCCCCAGGAAGTCATGGACAAGCTGATGCAGATCCCGTACTTCGCGCGCGCCTACGACGAGGATGGCTACACCCGCGCCGAGTACAACACGCATCCGGCGCTGGTGAAGACCGCCGAGGCCTTCTCCAAGGCCACCAACGAAATGGTCGCGTTCGCGGGCAGCTGCCTCGCGGACGGCGCGCCCCGCTGACGAAAGGACTCCAGAGAATGGCGAACATCCAGGACAAGTTCGTACCGTGGCTGCTGCCCGCGCCTGAGTACAACACCAGCATCCTCGACAAGGCGTGGGCGCACCCCGAGCTCGGCCGCCTGATGCTCAACGAGAACCCCACGCCGCCATCCGACAAGGTGCTCGACGCGGTCACCGAGATCGTCCGGAAGGGCAACCGCTACCCAGACAGCATGCTGCGCCTGCGCACCAAGCTGGCCGAGCTCCACGGCGTAGGCCCCGAGAACATCGCCCTGGCCAATGGGTCGTCCGAGACCATCGACGCGATGATGCGCATCTTCCTGCAGCCGGGCGATGAGTTCCTGCTCTCCGACCCGACCTTCGAGATGTTCCTTTCGCGCTGCGGCCTGTGCGGCGCCACGAACGTCCAGATCCCGCTGCGCGAGGAGGATCTGCAGTACGACGTCGACGCCATGCTCGCGGCGGTCAACGACAAGACCAAGCTGATCCTCATCATCAACCCCAACAACCCGACGGGCATCTTCATCGACGACGCCGACCTCATCAAGTTCTGCGAGCTCGGCATCCCGCTGTGCGTCGACGAGGCCTACCTCGACTACCATCCGGCGGTCGAGGCCAAGACCGACCTCATCAAGAAGTACCCGCACGTGTTCATGTCGCACACCTTTTCCAAGGCCTTCGGCCTGGCCGGCATCCGCTTCGGCTACATCGTCGCCGTGCCCGAGCTGGTCGAGGCCTTCACCAAGATGTACCTGCCCTGGAACGTGAGCCTGATGGCCATGGCCGCCGCCGAGGCGATCCTCGACAATCCCCAGGAAGTCAAGGACAAGGTCAAGTACAACAACGACTGGATGGACGTCTTCACCACGGAGCTCGTGGCCGTCGGCCTCAAGCCCTACCCGGCCCACGGCAACTACATGCTCATCGACGCCGGCGCGACGGGCAGGAGCACCGCCGAGATCCTGCAGGCGGGCCTCGATATGCAGATGATCATCCTGAAGAGCATCAAGCCCATCCACGGCAGGGACGGCTACTTCCGCGTCACGCCGGGCACCCCCGAAGAGAACGAGCGCTTCGTCAAGTTCGTACGGGACTACTTCGGCAACGCGTAAGCCCTCGTCGCACACCCTTCGCCCGTCAGCCTCCGCCCTCCCGTCGTCATCGGAGGGCGGAGGCTGACGGGCTTCCGCCCCGAACGAAAGGACGCCCGTGAGCCCAGAGGCAAGCGCACAGACTCTCGAAGAGCGCTGCATCGACACCATCCGCTTTCTCGCCGTCGATGGCGTGCAGAAGGCCAGGTCCGGTCACCCCGGCATGCCCATGGGCGCGGCGGCCGTGGCGCACACGTTGTTCACGCGCCACCTGCGCTTCGACCCGGCCGATCCAGCCTGGCCCGATCGCGACCGTTTTGTACTTTCGGCGGGCCATGCGAGCATGCTGCTCTATTCGCTGCTTCATCTCACCGGCTACGACCTGACCCTCGACGACCTGAAGGCCTTCCGCCAGTGGGGCAGCAAGACGCCCGGTCATCCCGAGTACGGGCACACCGCGGGCGTCGAGACCACCACCGGCCCCCTCGGCCAGGGCTTCGCCAACGCCGTCGGCATGGCCGTCGCCGAGCGCTTCCTCGGCGCCACCTTCAACGGCGCCGGCCCGGCGGTGATGGACCACTTCACCTACGCCCTCGCCGGCGACGGCGACATGATGGAGGGCATCAGCGGCGAGGCCGCCTCGTTCGCCGGTCACCAGAAGCTCGGCAAGCTCGTCGTCCTCTACGACGACAACCACATCACCATCGACGGCCCCACCGACCTCGCCTTCACCGAAGACGTCTGCGCGCGCTTCGAGGCCTACGAGTGGCACGTGCAGAAGGTCGCCGACGGCAACGATGTCGAGGCCATCGACGCGGCTATCGCCGCGGCCAGGGCCGAGACCGGCCGGCCGTCGCTGATCGCCGTGCGCACGCACATCGGCTGCGGATCGCCGAACAAGCAGGACACCTCGGGGGCGCACGGCGCGCCGCTGGGCGTCGACGAGGTCAAGCTGACCAAGGAGGCCTGCGACTGGCCGCTCGAGCCGGCCTTCTTCGTGGCCGACGACGTGAAGTCGTTCTACGAGGAGGCCGGGAAGCGCGGCGCGGCCGCGCATGCAGCGTGGAGCGGACGCTTCTCCGCGTGGAGCGCGGCCGACGCCGCCCGCGCCGCGTCCTGGGACGCCGCCTGGAGCCGCGAGCTGCCCGCCGGCTGGGACGCCGACCTGCCGGTGTTCAAGCCGGAGGACGGCGCCGTGGCGACGCGCTCCGCCTCGGGCAAGGCCATCAACGCCCTGGCGCCGCACCTGCCCACGCTCATCGGCGGCTCCGCCGACCTGGCGCCCTCCAACAACACCTGGATCAAGGACGCGCCCGCCCAGCAGGCGGACACGCCCGAGGGCCGCAACTTCCACTTCGGCGTGCGCGAGCTCGCCATGGCGGCCATGGGCAACGGCTTCGCGGTGCATGGCGGCGTGCGGCCCTACGTGGCCACGTTCTTCGTGTTCGTCGACTACATGCGCCCCGCCATGCGCCTCGCGGCACTCATGGGTCTCCCCGTGACCTACGTGCTCACGCACGACAGCATCGGCGTCGGCGAAGACGGCCCCACGCACCAGCCGGTCGAGCACCTCGCCATGCTGCGCGCCACGCCGAATTTCATCGATCTGCGCCCCGCCGACGCCAACGAGACCGTCGAGGCCTGGAAGATCGCTCTGCAAACCGACGACGCCCCCGTGGGGCTCATGCTGACGCGCCAGAACCTACCCACCATCGATCGCGGCAAGTACGCGGCGGCGAGCAACATCGCCCAGGGCGCCTACGTGCTGGCCGACGCCTCCGAGGGCGGCGCCCCAGACGTGATCCTCATGGCCAGCGGCAGCGAGGTGGCCCTGGTGCTCGAGGCGCACGAGCGCCTCGTCGCCGAGGGCGTGCGCTCGCGGGTGGTCAACATGGCGTCGTGGCAGCTGTTCCGCCGGCAGAACGCGGACTATCGCGAAGACGTGCTGCCGCTCTCGTGCAGCCGTCGGCTGGCCGTCGAGGCCGGCGTCACGATGGGCTGGGAGCGCTGGGTCGGCGACGGTGGCCAGATCATCGGCCTCGACCGCTTTGGCGCCTCGGCCCCGGCCGGGACCCTGTTCGAGCAGTTCGGCTTCACCATCGACAACGTCTACGCGCGCGCCAAGGCCCTTCTGGACGGCGCCGCCGAGTAGGCGGCGCGCCTCCTCGCCCGCACGGAGGGTCCGGCCGGAGACGACCGAGCTCTCCTGGGGCGCGAGAGGCCGTCGCCGATCACTGCCTCGCCGCGGGGCGCCGCCAGGCGGCGCCCCGCGGCGTTTCTCCGCCCATCCGACCGCCAGGTGCTAGGATGTGCCCTCACCCGCTTCCGAGGAGTCAGCGATGGCGTGGAACACCGCGAGAAGAAGAACCACCGCGCCCAGACGCAGAAGAAACACCGCGCCCGGGTGGAAGAAGTTCGCCGTCGTCCTTTCTGCACCCGTCGCGGTGGTCGTGGCGATATCCCTGCTCGACGCCTCCAGATGGAGCTTCTTGCCTTTCATCGCGCTCATCGCGGCGGTGGCCGCCGCCGCGGTCTGGCTCACGGCCAGGCTGCTGGGCGTCCACCTGAGCCTGGGCAGCTGGGACTAGCCGCGGCGGCGAACCGACGTGGGGGGCCGCCGGGCGACGGCGCCCCGCGCCGCCGGAGAGGCGCCCGCGAAAGGCCTGCCGCGCCACGCGTCGCTGGAGGGTGACGGCGCTCACCGCGGCGCCTGCGGTCGTTCGCGTCGAAGCCCCTTGACAAGCGGTTTCGAGATTCTATGATGTGATCATCTCTGACCGATTATGCCCGACTATGATCGATCAGTCACGGTCGCAAGGCTGCGAGGAGAGCCCGTTGCCCGTTTCTCACGCTCCGGAGATGATTCCTGCCGAGAGGCGTACGCGCATCGTCGAGGCGCTGGAGATCCAGCGCGTCGTGAAGGTCGCCACGCTGAGCGAGGCTCTCGGCGTCTCGGAGATCACCATTCGTCGCGACCTGGACATCCTTGAGCGGGAGGGCCTGCTCGCCCGTTCCTATGGCGGCGCCGTACTGAGAAAGCGCTCGACCGACGACTCAGGCCCAGAAGGCGCCGAGGTGGAGCAGGCGGCGGAGAAGGCGCGCCTCGCCAAGGCTGCCGCCGCCATGATCGAGCCGCGCGACACCGTGTTCCTCGGCTCGGGCACGACCGTGGCGCACATTCTGCGCCATGTCGACCCGGAGCTCGAGGCACGCGTCGTCACTCCCAGCCTGGCGGCGGCGGCGGAGACCCAGGGCCTGCGCCTCGAGATCGTCTTTCTGGGCGGTCTCTACCGCCCTCACCTGAACGCGGTCGAAGGCGCATGGCCGCTCGACATGATCGGGCACTTTCACGCCGACAAGGCGTTCCTCGGGGCCGACGGCCTGGACTCGAAGGCCGGCCTCACGACGCCGAGCCTCGCGGTGGCCGCGATCGAGCTCGCCATGATCCGCCGTACGCGCGGCGAGGTCGTGGTGCTGGCCGACAACCACAAGATCGGGCTCGTTTGCCCGGTGGTCATCTGCCCTCTCGATCAGATCGACGTGGTTCTGGTCGACGCCGGCGTCGACGGGGAGGTCCGCAGGGAGATCCAGCGCGCGGGACCGCGTTGTGAGGCGGTCTGAGGATGCCTTCACTGCCCGCCGGCCACCGCCGCAGGCGACTTCTCGACTGCTGTGAATATGAATGAGACGACACGGGAGCAGCACATGACCGACGAAGAACTGCAGCCCATCGACGAAGAGATCGGCATGGGCACGGTAGACAAGGAGCAGGCCAGGGTCTTTCAGGAGGAGGCCGTGCGGGTCGTCGAGGCGGGCAAGCAGAAGGGCGTCACGCTGCGCATCATCGGCGCCCTGGCCTTCCACAATCACTGCCCCGAGTTCGGCTATTTCCAGGAGAAGCTGAACCGCGTGTACACCGACATCGACTTCGCCGGCTACGCCAAGCAGTCAAAGCCCATCCGCGACCTCTTCAAGTCGATCGGCTACGACGAAGACGTGGAGATCAACGCCTTTCACGCCGAGGGCGGGCGCCTCATCTTCAACAACCCCGGTATCCCCCTGCACGTCGATGTGTTCATGGACAAGCTCGACTTCTGCCATCCCATCTACTGGAAAGGCCGCCTCGAAGTCGACGATCCCACGATCCCGCTGGCGGAGCTCATGCTCGAGAAGATGCAGATCGTCAAGATCAACGAGAAGGACATCATCGACACCATCATGCTGCTGCGCGAGCACCAGGTCGAGGCGAGCGACGAGGAGCGCATCAACTCCGCCCACGTGGCCAGGTTGTGCGCGGCGGAGTGGGGCCTCTGGCGCACCACGACGATGAACCTCGACAAGGTGCGCGACTACCTCCCCCACCTCGACCTGACGGAAGAGGACAAGAGCATCGTCACGCGGCGCATCGCCGAGCTGCGCACGGCCATGGACGACTACCCCAAGGGCGCCAGGTGGAAGCTCCGCGCCAGGGTCGGTGACAAAGTGAGGTGGTACAAGACCATCGACTAGGCGACGCGGTGCAGCCAGGGTGGGGGCGCTACAGGCTCCCCGCACACAGACCTCAGGACAGGTGAGCGCACGATGGCATTCTTCAAGAAGAAGGGCGACGCCGGATCGAAACGGATCCGGGTGTTCTATGCGACCGACATCCACGGGTCCGAACGGACCTTTCGCAAGTTCCTGAACGGCGCCAAGTTCTATAAGGTCGACCACATCATCATGGGCGGCGACATCACCGGCAAGTTCCTCGTGCCGATCGTCCACGAACACGACAGTCACTACCGGGTCACGCTTCAAGGCACCACCGAGTCCCTCGACGGCGACTCGGCCCTGCAGGCGGTCAAAGAGCGCATCGAGACCTTGGGCTTCTACCACGTGACTCTCGAAGAAGACGAGCTGCACTCCATGCAGGAGAACCCTGGCCAGATCGACACGCTGTTCCGGCAGCTGGGCCGCGAGCGCCTGGAACGCTGGCTGGCACTGGCCGACGAGCGGCTGGCCGGCACGCCCATCAAGTGGTACGTCACGGGGGGCAACGACGACCCCATGGATGTTCTCAGCGTGCTGGAGGGCGTCGAGAGCGACCACGTCGTCAACTGCGAGGGCAAGATGGTCCTCGTGGACGACCTGTATCCCATGGCCAACTGCGGATACAGCAACCCCACCCCGTGGGACACCCCGCGGGAGGTCAACGAGGAGGTGCTGGAGGAACACCTGGAACAAGCAGTGCTGGGCATCGACGACTTCACGAGCGCGATCTTCAACTTCCACGTGCCGCCCTACGACTGCACGCTGGACGACTGCCCCAAGCTGGACTGGTCCACAGACCCGCCCACTCCGATAGTGACCGGCGGGGTGGCGCAGTCCGCGCCGGCCGGCAGCACCGCGGTGCGCAGGATCGTGGAGAAGTACCAGCCGATGCTCATGCTCACCGGGCACATCCACGAGTCACGAGGCCTGGTCAAGGTCGGCAAGACGACGGTGATCAACCCCGGCAGTGAGTACGGCGAGGGCATCTTGAGGGGATGCATCGTGAATCTCGAGCCGGGTAAGGTCGTCGGCTATCAGATGACGTCGGGGTGACGCCGGCCACGCGCCGGCCACGAGTGTGTAGAGTCCGATCGGCTACTTGATACGGGGGGTAGAGATGGCAACAGCAGCAGCAAAGCCTGAGGTCTTCAGTCGTAAGGCCTCGGGGCTGTCCCGGGTGATGTCGCCTGGGTCGGCGTTCATGTACAACTTCCTGACTATGGGCGTGATCTTCCCGTGGACGTTCGTCTGGGCACCGGCGGCGTTCCCGGGTGTCTCCGTGTGGAAGGCATGCCTCTTCGCGATCCTTCTGGAGCTGCCGATCGCGCTGGCCTACGTCTGGATGGCGACCGCCATGCCGCGCAGCGGCGGCGACTACGTGTTCCAGAGCCGCGTGCTCGGCGGCGCCATCGGGTTCCCGGTCGTGATGAGCGGGTTCGTGATCTGGATCCTGCAGTGGGTCGCGCTCGCCGGCTGGCTTCTCGCCACCCTCGGCGTGGCGCCGCTGTTCATGGGCCTCGGCGTCTACTACGACAGCAAGAGCCTCATCGACGCCGCCGTCTGGGCGCAGTCGGCGCAAGGCCACGTCATCATCAGCATCATCGGCGCGGCGGCGATGGCGGCGCTGCTCGTGGCCGGCTTCAAGCACTACGTGCGCCTGCAGTACTTCATGTTCGCCGCGACCGCCGTCCTGGTGATCGTCCTGCTGGTGCAGTTCCTTCGCACCTCGCCTGCGGAGTTCGCCTCGGCGATGAACCACTTCTCCAGTGTCGTCGACGGCCGCACGGACTACTACAATTGGGTCATGAACGACGTCAAGGGGGCCGGGGTCAACCTCCTGCCCAAGTTCGCGCTCGGGGCCACGCTGCTCGCCATGCCGATCGTGTGGACAAGCCTGCAGTGGGCCACCTACAGCGTCGAGCAAGGCGGCGAGATCAAGGGCGCCCGCGTCTTCAAGAACCAGATGTTCATCATCGTCGGTTCGATGGTCGCCATGGGCGTCACACTCTCCGTGCTCGCGTGGGCCCAGGAGAGGGCCGTGGGTACCGCTTTCTTCAACGCGGTGTCTCACTCCTACTACTACGTGGTGAGCGCCTCCGGTGACGGGATAGGCAGCGTCCTGCCGTTCCCCGGCATGTTCGCCATCGTGATCTCGCCCAACCCGATCATCACGATCCTCGTGTCGCTCTGCTTCATCCTCGCGTCGCTACAGATCACCTGTAACTGCTACATCGGCATGACGCGCGTCATGGTGGGCATGTCGCTCGACCGCACGCTGCCCGCCTGGCTCTCCAAGGTCAACCCGCGCTTCCGCTCCCCGATGAACGCGCACATCATCTACTTCCTGGCGGGGTGTGTCGCGATCGTCGGCTACAACTACTGGACCCAGTGGTACACGATGACCCTGGGCGTGACGTTCGCCTGCGGGTACGTGTTCACGATCAGCTGCCTCGCGGCTGCGCTGATGCCGTTCCGCGCCAAGGCGCTGTACGACGCGTCTCCGGGCGCCAAGTACACCGTCGGCGGCTTCCCGCTCGTCTCCATCTTCGGCATCATCGGCTTCATCTTCGGCCTCGCGGCTCTCATCGCGTTCCTCACGAACGCCAACTACGGCCTCAAGGGCACGACCCCATACATCGTCGTGGCCGGCATCTTCATCATCTGCCTGGTCGGCTACTGGATCGGGCGGCAGTACAACAAGGGCAGGGGCATCGACGTGTCCTACGCCTTCCTCGAGGTGCCGCCTGAGTGAATCTCTGACACACGCAGAGGCACAGCCAGAACGCCGGGCGCGCTTGCCCGGCGTTCTGGCGTCCGGCCTTGGCGCCAACGCGCCGCGATGCGCGGATCTGTGCGGCCGCACTTGACAGTGCGAGACCCGAGCCTATGATGTGTGCGACTCTGTTCGGTCCTGCCGAACAGTGAGCCGCGACGGCTGGGGAGGCCGATGCCATCACAGGGAACACCCGACGTCCACGAGATGATCCCGGCCGAGCGCCGCGCGCGTATCGTCGAGCTCCTCCAGGAGCGGCGCGCGGTCCGTGTGTCGCTGCTCAGCGACGACCTCGGCGTCTCCGAGATGACCATTCGCCGCGACCTCGAACGACTGGAGCAGGAAGGCCTGCTGTCACGCATGCACGGCGGCGCCATTCTCAAACGACGTTTGATCGAGGAGCCGCTGTACGTCACCAACGTCCGCACGAACTCCGAGGAGAAGCGCCGTATCGCCCAGGCGGCGGCGGGCATGATCAAACCGGGCGAGACCGTCTTCCTCAGCTCGGGGACCACCGCCGCCCAAGTCCTCAGTCACGTCGACCCGCAGATCAAGGCGCGCATCGTGACTCACAACGTCGGCGCGGTGTCCTCGGCGCAGAGGAGCTCCCTCGACGTGGTCTTGCTCGGGGGCTCGTACCGGCCCCGGTCCAACACCCTCCAGGGCGCCCTGCCCATCGAGATCGCCGGCTACTTTCACGCCTCCCGTTTCATCCTGGGCGCTGACGCTCTCAGCCTCGAAGAGGGAGTCACGACCCCGAGCATGGGCGTCGCCGGCGTGGAGCGAGCCATGACTCGCCAGACGCGCGGCGAGGTCATCGTGCTCGCCGACAGCAGCAAGGTGGGGGTCGTCGGCGACGTGGTGATATGCACGCTCGACCAGGTCGACGCCGTCATCGTCGATGACGGCGTCGACGCCGATGTGCGCGAGGAGATCGGGCGGCTGGGACCGCGCTGCATCGTCGTCTAGGGTGCAGCGCGACCCCACAGACCCGTGCCGGGACGCATGAAATGACTACACGAGGCGGGAGCGACATGGGCGTAGACAAGGCGAACGACCTGGGCGAGCAGACTTGCGAAGCGGCGAACGCCGACGCCGCCGCCGGGGACGATGCAGCGTGGGCGGCGCTGACGCAGCAGATCGAGAGGATCGTCGACGAGGAGTACGACCTCGGTGCCGTCGTCCGCGCTGAACGGATCTTCGGCGGCTACTGCAACGCGAGCTTCGCGGTGTGGACACGCCGGGCCGACGGCGAGCACAAGTACTTCGCGCGCAAATACAACCCTGCGATCACGGAGCGCGAGGTACGTTTCGAGCACGCGCTGCTCACGTACGTCGCCGACCATGGCTTCGAGCTCGCCTCGCAGGTCTTCCTTACGCGCGGCGGGTCCACGTTCGTGACGCGCGACGAGGTCGTCGACGGCGACACCAAGACCCTCTTCTTCGCCGTGTTCACCATGCTCGAGGGTGAGGACAAGTACAGCTGGATCAAGAACCGGCTGACCGACAGGGAGCTCGACAGCGGCGCCCGCGTGCTCGCCGGCTTCCACCACGCGGCCTACGGGTTCCAGCCCGACGACCTGGCCCGCGAACAGCCGCCCATCATGGAGTTCGCGCGCACGTGGGCCGAGTCGTGGAAGGGGCTGGTGGCCGGCGGCGGCGACACGGCCTGCGACCGGTTTCTCCGCGAGAGGCTCTCGCGCATCCTCGAGGTGGTCGCGAAGGGTGTGGACGTGGAATCCCAGCTCGAAGGCCTGCCGGTCAACCCGGTGCACTGCGACTATCACCCCGGCAACCTCAAGTGGGTGGACGAGCAGGGCGTCGGCCTCTTCGACTTCGACTGGGCGAAGCTGGACTACCGCCTGTTTGACGTGGCCCAGGGCATCGCGTATTTCTGCACCTCCTGGGAGGAGCCGCACAGAGGACGGCTCCGCCTCGACAAGGCGGCCGTCTTCGCGCGCGGCTACCAGGACGAAGCCGCGCGCTGGGCCGAGCCCGGTCCGATGAGCGCCCGCGAGCTCGCCGTGCTCCCGCGGATGATCGCCTGCGCCAACCTCTACATCTTCAACTGGGACATCACGTACCTCTACGGGTCCCCTGACCCGGACGTTGACGAGTACCTGTTCTACCTCACAGGGAACGTGAGCTGCATGGAGTACATCGAGGACCACTTCGACGAGCTGGCGCACATCGCCGAATCAGGGTAGGCCCGGCCCGGCAGGCGGAACCTACAGGTCCCAGAACGCCGCCTGGGTCTCGCGGGCGCGCGCGACGGCGGCGGCGGCGCGCTCCGTGCCCTCCGCAGTGAGCGCCGGCGCGGCCTCGTCGCTGACGGCGCGCAGAATGGCCTCGACCGAACGCGCCGTCGCGTCGCGGTCGTAGCCACCCTCGAGCACGAAGGCGAGGCGACCCTCGCAGAGCTTGCGCGCCAGGCGCGCGCAGCGCAGCGCCATGTCCGCGAAGCCCGCCTCGGTGACGAGCATGCTCCCCAGCGGGTCGTCGCGGTGGATGTCCTGCCCGGCCGACACGAGGATCGCCCGCGGCGCGAACTGCCTGACCACTGGCTCGACGACCGCCTCGAAGGCGTGCGCGTAGTCGGCGTCCGTCGACCCGGACGGCAGCGGCAGGTTGACGGTGTAGCCCTCGGCGGCGCCTTCGCCGCACTCGCTGAAGAAGCCGCTGCCGGGGTAGTGCGGCCACTGGTGCAGGCTCACGAACAGGACCCTCGGCTCGTCGTAGAAGGCGGCCTGGGTGCCGTTGCCGTGGTGCACGTCCCAGTCGACGATGGCGACGCGCTCGCAGCCTTCGGCCAGGAGACGCGCCGCGGCCACGGCGATGTTGTCGAAGAGGCAGAAGCCCATGGCGCGGTCGGGCGTGGCGTGATGACCGGGCGGGCGGATGAGCGCGAAGGGCACGAGGCCATCGCGCCACAGCCGCGTCGCCGCGATGGCGCCGCCCGCCGCCAGCAGCGCGATCTCGTAGCTGCGCGGCGAGACGTGCGTATCGGGGTCGAGCCAGCTTCCGCCCCCGGCGGCGGCCCGCTTGACCGTGTTCAGGTGCAGGCGTGTGTGCACCAGCAGGATGTCGTCCTCGGTGGCCGGCTCGGGCTTGACCACGGCAAGCCGCGGCCACAGATCGGTGGCGCGCAGGTGCGCGACCACGCTGGCGATACGATCGGCGCCCTCGGGGTGGGCGCCGGTCTCGTGCTCGGCATAGGCCTCGTCCCAGATGATGGCCGCGTCCATGACGCCTAGGATACCTTCGCAGGGGCGTCGCGGTCACGCCGGCGCTCGCGTCAACCCTGGTCGAGAGCTCCGGCCGCGGCGAGATACGGCCGCACGAGCCGCTCCCAGAGAGCGGTGGCGGCGGCGACGTCGGCTCCCTCGGGGTCCAGGCCGTGCTGGATGGCGAGGCCGTCGACGATGGCGATCATGAGCATCGCGAAGGGGCGCAGCCGCTCCTTCGCCGCCGGGTCGGCCGCGTCCAGGCAGCGGAGCACGGTGTCGCGGTACCCGTCGTAGAGCGCCGCGACGCGCTCGCGCAAGTCCGCATCGCGCAAGGCGTGGGGCAACACCTCGAAGAACGACTGGTACGACTCGGCGTCCGCGGCGATGCGCGTCTCGCCGTCGATGAGCGCGTGGATGCGCTCCTGCCCCCTGGGCAGCGCGCCGGTGTCTTCGATGAGGCCGCGGTTGGCCTCGTGAGCGAACGAGTCGACGAGCGCCGTGACGAGGCCGGCCTTGTTGCCGAAGTGATAGCCGATGCTGGCCTTGGACTCGCCGGCCTCGCGAGCGATGGCCGACAACTTGAGCGCCTCGAAGCCGCCGCCCGCCAGCAGGCGCTGCGCGGCGGCCAGCAGGCGCCGCGCCGTCGGGGCCAGCGCCTCCATCGGGTCCTCGAGGAGCAGTGGCTCGGGAAGCCCTTCGCCGCGGGCCAGGCTCATGCGTTTCTCGTTCATCGCGTTCACGTCACACCCATCCCGCCCGTCGTTCGCAGGGACTTGCCATCGCGCGTCGCGGTTGCTAGCATACATTTGTCCGTCCGGACAGACAAACACCGCCGGCAGGAGGTCCCACGTTGGACACCAC
The DNA here is from genome assembly GCA_037131205.1 of Actinomycetes bacterium. Taxonomy (GTDB): domain Bacteria; phylum Actinomycetota; class Thermoleophilia; order UBA2241; family UBA2241; genus CAIXSE01. Next base: position 12,803 of record JBAXRL010000017.1, read on the forward strand.
GCTCCCCGCCCTCAAGAAGTTCCGCGGCCGCCACTTCCTTACCGATCTCGACTACAGCCGCGAGGAGCTCGAAGACCTGCTCAAGCTCGCCGTGCACCTCAAGGCTCTGTGGAGAAAGCGCCCGCTCACGCCGTTCCTGCCCGGCCAGCATCTGGCGATGATCTTCGAAGCGGCCTCCACGCGTACGCGCGTCAGTTTCGAGAATGGCTTCGCCGAGCTCGGCGGCAACGCCCTGTACCTGCGTCCCGGCGAGATCCACCTGCCCGGCCGCGAGAGCATCGCCGACACGGCGCGCACCCTGTCGCAGTACAACTCCGCCATCGAGATCCGCTCCAAGAAGAACGAGACCGTGAACGAGCTCGCCGAGTGGTCGACGGTCCCGGTGATCAACGGCATGGACCACGACCGTCACCCCTGCCAGAGCATGAGCGACGCGTTCACCATCCTCGAGCACGCCGGCACGCTGGCCGGCGTCACATTCGCCTACGTCGGTGACGCCGCTCACCCCTGCAACTCGCTGTCGACCACGCTCACCAAGCTGGGTCTCAACGTGCGCATCGGCAACGCCGCGGGCTACGAGATGTCCCCGGAGCTGGCCGCGCTGGCCGCCGGCTTCGCCGCCGCGAGCGGCGGCTCGTTCCTGCTCACCAACGACCCGCTGGAGGCCATCGCCGGCGCCGATTTCATCTACACCGACTGCTGGTGGTGGACCGGCCAGGAAGACGAGTACAAGGATCGCATCGACGCCTTCAAGCCGTTCCAGGTCAACAAGGAGCTGTGGAGTCACGCCAAGCCGGAGACCCGTTTCATGCACTGCCTGCCGGCGATGCGCGGCGAGGAGGTCACCGACGAGGTCGCCGACAGCGACGCCTCGATCATCTTCCCGCAGGCGCAGAATCGCATGCACTTCCAGAAAGCGCTCATGCTGGCGCTCATCGGCATCGACGAAGCGCCGGCCGATCCCGACCTGCAGGCGATCGGCAAGGCCCTGCTCGCCTAGGCGCCGCCACAACAGCGAAAGGAACCGCCACAATGGCTACTGACCCGCAGTCCGGAGCGTCGGGGGCAGCGCTCGCCGAGAAGCCCAAGGTGTTCGGCCTGTTCAGCATGGTGCTGTTCAGCGTCTCGGCGATCCTCGTCGCCGACACCGTCGCCACCTCGGCGGCGATGGGTGTCCAGGGGCTCGGCTTCTGGATCATCCTGGGCCTGCTCTTCTTCATCCCCTACGGCTTCGTCACCGCCGAGCTGGGCAGCGCCTGGCCGGACGAAGGCGGCATCTACGTCTGGGTCAAGGGAGCTTTCGGCCCCGGCCTGGGCACCGTGACCTCGTGGATGTACTGGGTCAACGTCGCCCTGTGGGCGCCGTCGGTCTTCGTGCTCTTCGTGGGCGCCCTCGAGGTGGCCTTCGGCGTCGATGTGCCGCCGCTCTGGGAGGCCGTCATCGTCATCGCCATGGTGTGGGCGATCGTCGGCGTGGGCATCCTCCCGCTCTCGTGGAGCAAGTTCGTGCCCAACCTGAGCGCCGCCCTCAAAGTCATCGTGCTCGTGGGCCTCGGCGCGGTCGGCGTCGCCTTCGCCATCAAGAACGGCACGGCCAACTCGTTCTCCTTCGACCAGTGGCTGCCGGCGTGGAACACAGACAGCCTCTCGTTCCTGCCGATCATCATCTACTCGTACATGGGCTTCGAGCTCATGAGCTCCGCCGGCGGCGCCATCAAGGATCCCAAGCGCGACGTACCCAAGATGATCATCCTTGCCGGCGCCGCTATCCTCGCCGTCTACACGTTCGCCACGTTCGGCATCCTGGCATCGACGAAGACCGCCGACGTGAGCATCGTCACCGGCATCGTCGATGCCCTCAAGCTCTCCTTCGACGAAGTGCTCGGCGGCGCCGGCTGGCTCTTCGACGTCGCCGTCGTCGCCCTGCTGTTCACGTTCTTCGGCAACATGGTGACCTGGTCGATCGGCGCCAACCAGACGATCAGCGCCACCGGCCTCGACAAGACGGCGCCGGGCGTCTTCGGGCACGTCCACAAGCGCTTCGGCACGCCGGACTACGCGTTCCTGCTGATGGGCGTCATCGCCACCGGCATCACGGTGCTGGCCTACGCCGTCGACCCAAGCCAGGCGAGCGTCTTCTGGACACTGTTCGCGCTGTCGTCGATCGTGTTCCTCATCCCGTACCTGCTGATGTTCCCGGCGCTGCTCGTGCTGCGCCGCAGGTTCCCCGACCAGCCGCGGCCGTACAAGGTGCCCGGCGGCGCGGCGGGCGCGTGGGTAGCCACCATCCTCTGCGAAACGGGTATCATCCTGACCCTGTTCCTCTTCTTCTATTTCCCGGTGGAGGGCACGTCCAAGGGTGCGTTCTGGGCGATCACCGGCGGCGGCACGATCATCTCGTTGCTCATCGGCTGGTGGCTCTACTGGCAGGCGAGCCGCAAGACCCAGACCACACCCGCACCGACCGACTCCGGAGGCAGAGCATGAGCCCCACCATCGACAGCACGCCCCGCGCCGACGGCTTTCGCATGCCCGGCGAGTTCGAGCCACACGCGCAGCTGTGGATGCTCTGGCCGCAGCGCCCGGACAACTGGCGCCTGGGCGCCAAGCCGGCGCAGCGCGCCTGGGTCGAAGTGGCGACCGCCGTCTCGCGGTTCGAGCCGGTCACCGTTGGCGTCAACAACGACCAGTACGAGAACGCCCGCAACCTTCTGCCCGCGCACGTGCGCGTCGTCGAGATCTCCAGCAACGACGCCTGGATGCGCGACTGCGGGCCCACCTTCGTCGTCAACGACAAGGGCGATGTGCGCCTCGTCGACTGGGACTTCAACGCCTGGGGCGGCGTCTACGACGGCCTCTACTTCCCCTGGGACAAGGACCAGATGGTCCCGCTCAAGATCTCCGAGCTCGAGCGCGTCGAGCGCTACAAGGCGCACCTGATCATGGAGGGCGGCTCGATCCATGTCGATGGCGAAGGCGCCGTCCTCACGACGGAGGAGTGCCTGCTCTCCCCCGGGCGTAACCCGCAACTCGACCGCGAGGAGATCGAGCGGAACCTGCGCGAGTACCTGAATGTGGACAAGGTCATCTGGCTGGCCAGGGGCATCGACCCCGACGAGACCAACGGCCACGTCGATGACGTCGCCTGTTTTGTGCGGCCCGGCGTCGTGCTGGCCGCGATCAGCGAAGACAAGGACGACTGGCGCTACGAGCTCCTGCAGGACAACCTGCGGCGCCTGCAGGCAGCTACCGACGCCAGGGGACGCACCCTCGATGTGCACACCATGCCGATGCCGGCGATCATGGAGTACACCGAGGAGGAGGTCTGGGGCATCGACGCCGCCGAGGACAGCATCGCCCGCGTGCCCGGCGACAAGACGGCCGCTTCGTACCTCAACTTCCTCATCGTCAACGGCGGCCTGATCATGCCGGTCTTCGACGACCCCAACGACGCCGTCGCGCTGGACACGCTGCAGCGCCTGTTCCCCGAGCGCGAAGTGGTCACGGTGCCGGGCCGCGAGATCGTGCTCGGCGGCGGCAACGTGCACTGCATCACGCAGCAGCAGCCGAAGGGCTGAGGCCCGCGCCGCGCACGGGGGCGCCGCGGCTCATCATCCGCATGGCGTCGCCCGCAGGCGGCAGGCATCGGGCTCCTCTCGGCGGCGCCGATTCCACCGGCGCAACGCCGGCGCCTGGAGCGCACGCCCTGCGGTACAATCGGCGCAGCCGTACCCGGAGCCCGGAGGAGACGCCATGCAAGCCGGCAGAACGAGCGAGGAGCGCATCCAGGCCACCGCCCGGCAGATCTTCGCGGCCACCCACGAGGACAAGCCCTCGCTGCTCTCGCCGGCGCGCTGGCAGGGCGAGATGATGGAGTGGGCGATGGCCGACGAGCGCCTCAAGGTCGAGATGCTGCGCTTTGTCGATGTCTTCCCCACGCTGCGCAGCCGCCGCGAGATGAGCCGCCACCTGCGCGAGTACT
>JBAXRL010000018.1:0-16766 GCA_037131205.1 Actinomycetes bacterium
CGAGGCCGGCGCCGATGGCGAGGCCGAGGAAGGGCACGAAGAAGAGCAGGCCGAACAGCATGCCCCAGAAGGCGCCGCCCAGAGCGCCGACGCCGACCAGGCTGTGACCGTGCTTGACGTGCGGCTTGCCGTCCTGGTCACGCACCACTTCGGCGGCGTCCTGGAGCTCCACGATCAGGTCCTTCTGCAGCTCCGCGAGCTTGAGGCCGAAGCGGTCGGCCTCCATCTCGTTCTCGAAGCCGAGCACCATCAGTTCACTCATCTGCACTCCCTTTTGTGATGTGTGGTCTGTGTTCGGCCCCGCGGGAGCGAGGCTCTTGACCCTTCTTCAATGCGTCTTGCCCAAGCGGCCTGCCGACGAATCCCTGCAGCTGCCGTCACCGCCGGGTCACTCTACCAGATTCCACCCCCGAGGAATAAGATAGGTCAACGTCTCGTGACCACGCGGTAGCCTCGGCGCACGCGCCGACATCGCCATCTTCCTGAGAGGAGCCCGAACATGGGTTGTTGCCTGCTGGCCGCCGTCGGGAGCTTCTTCCCGCGCATGGCCCTGCTGCTGATGTGGATCTTCACGAGCTACGTCGACCGCGCCTTCACGGGCATCCTGTTGCCGTTGGTCGGCCTCATCTTTCTGCCCTTCACTACCATCATGTTCTGCCTCGTGTATAGTCCTGCCGCCGGCGGAGTGGTGGGCGCCAACTGGATCTGGGTGGCGCTCGGCCTGCTCCTCGACATCATGTCGTACACGAGCGGTGGCTACGGGCAGCGCCAGCGTTCGGGCACGTCCGCAGCCTGAACCGGGATCGCCACACAACGAAGGAGCGTAGATGACTCGTGCACACGAGCCCGGCGAGGGCCGCGGCTGGATTGAGTTCGTCGGCCTGTTCTTCATCGTCGCCGGCGCCTTCAACGTCATCGCCGGCGTCGCGGCGCTGACCAGGCCCGAGGTCTTCCAAGAGGACGCGGCGCTCGTCCAGCACATGTCCTTCTGGGCCTGGGTGTGGTTCGCCCTCGCCCTCGGGCAGGTCGTCATCGGCGCCTTCGTGCTGCGGCGCTCGCGCACCGCGCGCGCCTGGGGCATCGGCTTCGCGCTCGCCGGGTTCATCGTCTGGTTCGTGGCCTTCGGCGCCTTCCCGCTCTGGAGCCTCACGCTGTTCGTCATCTACGGGCTCATCCTGTACGGGCTCACGGCGTACCGGGAGTACTTCCGCTGAAGCTCCCATGACCACCTCCGAGCTCTTCTCCAGCGTCGTCGGCCCTGCGCTGGCGATCGCCGTGAACCCCGTACCGATCATGGCCTGCGTCACCCTGCTGTCCACCGCTCACGGCAAGCGCAACGCCCTCTACTTCATCGCCACGATGTGGCTCATCATGCTCGGCGTCGGCTCGGTCTTGATCTTCATCGCAGGCAGTTCCGCCAGTTCGTCGGCCAGCACAGGCGGCGCGGGCGTGCAGGCGGCCTTCGGCCTCATCTTCCTCGCGGTCGCCGTGCAGCAGTGGCGCACCAGACCCGAGGAGGGCAAGGACCCCGGGTGGATGAAGGCCCTGGACAAGGCCGGGCTGGTCGCCGGCGTCACGCTCGGCGTCTCGCTGACCAACTATGCGCTGCTCACCAGCGCTGTGGGCGCCATCGTCAAGTCCGGCTTGAGCACGTCGGTGCAGTTCAGCGCCCTGGTCTTCTTCACCATCATCGCGACCTGCACCATCATCCTGCCGCTCATCATCTACCTGGTGCGGCCGGTGTGGGCCAGGGACAAGCTCGGACGCCTCAGAGACTGGCTCATGCTCCACAACCGCGTGATCCTGATCGTCGTCTTCGGGCTCATGGGCCTGTTGTTCACGGTGCAAGGCGTCATCGGCCTCCTGGGCTGAGCGGCGCTTCGCGCGGGGCCGGCCCGCAGACCGCGGCGCGGCGCGGACGCCCGCATGCCTCTCATGCGATAGGCTCCGGTCATGACCCCCGACCGCTCGTCACGCCCGTGGGAGCACGCCGGCATGCGCATCGCGGCCGGGCGCCTGCTCGTCGCGGGACGCGACGCCGAGGCGCTTGCCCGCGCGCACGGCACGCCGCTGTACGTCTACGACCTGCGGCGCATCGGCGAGCAGGCCCGCGCGCTGCGCGACGCGCTCGCGCGCGCCGGCCTGACCCCCCGCGTGCGCCTCGCCATGAAGGCCCTCCGCGATGCGCCCGCGCTGCGCTTTCTTCGCGGTTTTGGCGCGCCCGGCGACCCGCGGGCGGTCGGGCTGGACGCCTGCTCGCCGGGCGAGGTGCTTCACGCCCTCGAGTGCGGCTTTCTGCCCGCGGAGATCAGCTACACGGGCGCCAACGTCTCGGGGCGCGACCTCGACGTCATCGCGCCCCTCGCGCTGCACATCAACGTCGATCTGCTCACCCAGATCGACCGCCTCGGGCGCCGCTGCCCGGGGCGCGCCATCGGTCTGCGCATCAACCCGCGCGCGGGCGTGATGCGCGGCCACGCGCAGAGCCTCTACAGCGGCGCCAAGCCCACCAAGTTCGGCATTTACGACGAGGATCTCGAGGAGGCCGTGGAGCGCGCCGCCCGTCATGGCCTCACCATCGACACGGCGCACTTCCACCTGGCCAACGGGATGCTTGACGACGAGCTTCCCGCCTTCGACGCGGCGCTCGCGGCCGCCGAGCTCATGGTGCGCCGGCTCGCCGCCGCGGGCTGCCCCCTCGAGGAGGTCAACGTCGGCGGCGGCCTGGGGACGCCGCAGCACGAAGGCGAGCGGCCCCTCGATCTCGACGCCTACGCCGGCATCCTGGCGCGGCGCTTCGGCGATCTCGGCGTGGCCGTCGGCGTCGAGCCCGGCGAATTCCTCACCAATGAGTGCGGCCTGCTGCTCGCCGAGGTGGTCACCGTCGAGAAGCGCATGGGCACGACCTTCGTCGGCCTCGACTGCGGCTGGAACGTGATGAACGACCATCACATCTACGGGCACGACCTCGAGTACGTCGTGTGCGGCCGCGTCGATGCGCCCGCGGCGCAGCGCGTCACGGTCGCCGGCCACATCAACGAGGGCGACGACCTCTTCGGCGAGGACGTCCCGTTCCCGGAGGTCTTCGAGGGCGATATCGTCGCCATGCCCAGCCTCGGCGGCTACAGCCAGAGCATGTGGACCGACCACTGCGGCCGGCCGCGCGCCGGCGCGCTTTTCTTCGAGGAGCGCGCCTGAGCGATTCTTAGCGGCGTCGGCGCCGATCGCCGCGCCGGCGGCTCTACCGATGCAGGATGTCGGCGGCGAAGTCGAGCAGTGTTCTTGCACGGCGCAGCGTCGTCGTGAGCTGGCGCCGCGTTATCGGGATGAGCCCGTACTGCGCGGTGTCTTTGAGGTTGAGCAGGTCGATCAGGGCCTTGGCGGCTCGGTCTCCCGACGGAACGATCTGGCGAAGCAGAACCGCGGCTTCGCGGTGATCGTCGCCGCGCGAGCGGCGGCCGAGCGCGGCGCAGCAGGCGGCGTCGGTGGAGGCGATCCCCGAGAGGACGGCGAGCGCCGCGGCAACGCTCCGGGAGGCCGGGATCTCATGCTCCCCGGCTGCGAGCTCGGCGACCTCAAGCGCCTTCTGCGCGTTGTCGAAGCGCGCGCGTGCCTGCGGGCGGTCGCAGCGCTGCGTGCGACCAGTTCGCTCGGTCATCCCTTCGCTCCCAGGAGCTTGGTGGGCGGCGGACCGGCGAGGGTGATCGCATCTCGGCGCAGCTCCGCCACTATCGCCGGACGTTCACGACGGAGCCGGCGTACCTCGGCCGCCGAGACCTCGGAGAGCCCGGCGTGGTTGCCGGTCCAGGCGTAGACATGTTCGGTGAGCCGCTCCAGCTGCGCCCGCCAGCGCGGGTCGTCCTCGGCGACGGGAGCCGGCCGGACGACGAAGACGTCGATGTCGCTGCGCGCGTCGCCGTCACCGCGGGCCGCCGAGCCGAAGAGCGAGACGTGAGCGGGCGCGACCTGCCATGCGGCGATCTCCGCGCGCAGACGGCGCTCGAGCTCAGGACGGATGCCGGCGAGCAGCTCGATCGCGGGGGCTCCGAGATGCTCGCGGTTGAACGTGTACAAGAAAGCGTTGCCGGCTTCCTCTGAGCGCACGACGCCCTCCCCGGCTAGACGCCGGAGGACAGTGTTGACCGCCGGCTGCGACCCGACCCGCACGAGGCGGGCGACCTCCCGGCCCGTCAGAGGACGCGTCGTCCCGCGGAGCACGAGCAGGACCTCCATGTCGATCGGCGAACGGATCAGCGCCCAAGGGTGAGAGAGGTTCATGTCGATAAGTATAGCACTCATGTGAAAGGCTGACTTCTCATTTGAGAGCGACCCGCGCGCCGGCGCGCTCTTCTTCGAGGAGCGCGCCTGAGCGATTCTCCCCCGCAGGTGAGCGCCTGAAGCCGGGCCGGCTACGCCCGCCGGCCGGCCGCCAGCCCCGTGCCGGGGTCGAAGAAGTGCAGGCGCTCGACGTCCACGCAGAGGCGCGCCCGCGTGTTGGCGGTGATGCCGCTGCGCGCGTCGACCTGGGCCGTACACACCGCCTGCTCGGGCTGCGCGCCGGTCTCGAGGAGCGGGGCCTGCGCGGCCGCGACCTCCTCGTCGTGCACCGCCCTGGTCGCGTCGGTCACCACCGGGCAGGCGTCGAGCGTGAAGATCACGTTCATCTCGGCGCCGAGCTCTTCGGTGACGTCGACGTCCACCTCGAGCGCAGGTCGCGAGGCGTCGCGCGCCAGGGCGGCGTCCTCGAGATCGGTCGGGCGGATGCCCACGACGATGCCGCGTCCCTCGTAGGCGGCGAGGTCGCGGCTCGTGGGGAGCGGCCATCGCACGTCCGCGAAACGGAGCTGCCCGTCCTTGACGGTCGCCATGATCAGGTTCATGGAAGGCGACCCCATGAACGCCGCGACAAAGATGTTCGCCGGGGCGTCGTACAACGTCTGGGGGGCGTCGAGCTGCTGGATGCGGCCGGCGTTCATCACCGCGACGCGGTCGCCGAGGGTCATCGCCTCGACCTGGTCGTGAGTGACGTACAGCGTCGTCGTCTTGAGCCGGTCGCGGATCTGCGCGAGCTCGGCGCGCATCTGCACGCGCAGCTTGGCGTCGAGGTTGCTGAGGGGCTCGTCCATGAGAAAGGCGAGCGGCTCGCGCACCATGGCGCGCCCCATGGCCACGCGCTGGCGCTGGCCGCCCGAGAGCTGCGCCGGTTTGCGCTTGAGCAGCGGCGTCAGCCCGAGCACGGCGGCCACCTCGGCAACCTTGGCGGCGCGCCGCGCCCGCGGCACGTGGCGCAGCTTGAGCCCGATGCCGAGGTTCTGCTCGACGGTCATGTGCGGGTACAGCGCGTAGTTCTGGAAGACCATCGCGACGTCGCGCTCCTTGGGCGCCAGGTCGGTCGCCACGCGGTCGCCGATCAGCACCTCGCCGTCGCTCACCTCCTCGAGCCCGGCGACGATGCGCAGGAGGGTCGACTTGCCGCAGCCCGAGGGACCCACGAGGACGACGAACTCGCCGTCCGCCGCCTCCATGGAGACGTCGTCGACGGCGAGCACGTCCTTGTCGAAGTACTTGGTCACATGGTCGATGACGATGCGCGCCACGTCATGCCTCCGGTTCCGTCAGCAGCCTTGTACGGGTGAGAGTGCGTCGCAGCCGGTGGTCGGCCCCGCCGCCCGCCCCGCGACGATCGAGGGCGAGCAGGCCGGCGCCCACCACGGGCGGCACGTCGAGGGGCTTGACCAGGGCGGCCGGCGCGGCGGCGTGGATGCCGGCCGTGATGCGCGCCAGAAAGCCGCCGTCGCCGGCCGGCACGAGGCCGCCGCCCAGCACCACGTGGACGTCGCGCCGCAGGAGGTGCAGGCGGCGGGCGGCCGACACCACCATGGCGACGAGCTCGTCGGCCTGGCGCTCGACGATGCCGCGCGCCACCGCGTCTCCCTCGGCCGCGCAGCGAAAGACGAGCGGCGCCAGCGCCGCGACGTGCTCTTCGAGCGCGCCGCTCTGCACCGCCTCGAGCACCGCGAGCAGCGACCGCTTGCCGAGCGCGGCCGGAACCTCGCGTTCGAGCACCGTGTGCGGGTCGCGCCCGTCGTGCCCGCGCACGGCGGCCCTGACGGCCTGCAGGCCGACCCAGCCGCCGCCGCCGTTGTCGCCCGAGATCTCGCCGAGAGCGGCAAAACGCACCGTGCGTCCGCCCGGCGCCACGCCGCAGCAGTTCATGCCGGCGCCGCAGACGACGCCGATTCCCCAGCCGCGCGCGGTGCCGGCGCGCAGGACGGCAAAGGTGTCGTTGCGCAGCACGAGGTCGCCGGCCAGGCGCAGAGGGCGGATCGCGTGCAGGAGCCGGCGGTCGTCGACCGGCAGGTCGGCGCCGGCGAGGCACAGCGCCCCCACACACGCCACCGGCCGCCGTTCGGGGTCGACGCCGGCGTCGAGGCAGGCGCGGCGCACGGTCCCCAGCAGTACGGCGACCGAGCGCTCCATCTCGCCGGGCGAGAACGGGGCGCCGCCGCCGCGAGCCGCCCCGAGCAGCGTACCGTCGGCGGCGATCAGGGCCACGTCGACCTTGGAGTTGCCGCCGTCGATGGCGAGGACCGCGGGCAAGGTGCTCACGGCGCATCTTCCCGTTGCGCAGGACGCGCCGCCGCAGCGCCCAGATCGTCCAGGCGCACCAGTTCGGCGCCCGCGTCGCGCAGGCGCGTCACGATCCGCGGCGGCGCGATCACGCCGGCGTCGGCGAGCAGGTCCATGGGCACATCGTAATACGAGTGCTTGCCGATCGGGTGGCGGTCGTCGCGGATACGGCCGGCCGGCTCGCGGTTCGCGCCGGCCCAGCGCGCCTGGCGAGGGATGTCGCCGGAGCGCTCTGGGCGATGAGGGCGTCGAGGAGCCGGCCGGGGGAGCCGTCGTCGGCCGGCCGGCCCCTGAGCTCCGTGGCGATCGTCAGCGCGCCGCGCACGGTCATCCCCCGGACGTCACTTTGCCCGCGGCGATGAATCTATCAGGAAACTTTCCTAACGATTTCATTTCTCGCACAGCATACCGTAAGATGCCGGGCATGGGAATCAAGATCGCGGTGATCGGCGGCGGCAGCTCGTACACCCCCGAGCTCGTCGAGGGCATCGGTGTGCGCCGCGACGTCCTCCCGGTCGACGAGCTGGTCCTGCACGACATCGACGCCGCGCGTCTCGAGATCGTCGGCGGCCTCGCCGGGCGGATCCTGCGCAGGCTCGGCTTCACCGGCAGGCTCACGCTGACCATCGACCGTGAAGCCGCTCTCGCGGGAGCGTCGTTCGTGCTCGTCCAGCTGCGCGTCGGCGGTCTGGCGGCGCGGCTCCAGGACGAGACCATCCCGCCGCGCTTCGGCTGCATCGGCCAGGAGACCACCGGTCCCGGCGGCTTCGCCAAGGCGCTGCGCACCATTCCCGTGGTGCTCGGCATCGCCGAGGACACGGCCAGGCTGGGCGCCGCCGGAGCCTGGCTGCTCGACTTCACCAACCCCGCGGGCATCGTCACTCAGGCGCTGCTCGACCAGGGCCATCGCGCTATCGGCCTCTGCAACGTGCCCATCGGCTTCCAGCGCGACCTGGCCGCGCGCCTCGGCGTGGCGCCCGGGCGCGTGCAGCTTGAGCACGTCGGCCTGAACCATCTGAGCTGGGAACGCCGCGTGCTGGTCGACGGCGAGGACCGCCTGCCGGCGCTCCTCGCCGACCACGCCGACGCGATCGCCGCGGAGGTAGAGCTGCCGGCGGCGATCGTGCGCCTCCTGGGAGCCGTCCCGTCGTACTACCTGCGCTACTACTACCTGACCTCCGCGGCGCTCGCCGAGCAACAGCGGGAGACGCCGCGCGCCGAGGAGGTCATGCGCATCGACCGCGACCTCCTTGAGATGTACGCCGACCCGGCGCTCGACGTGAAGCCCGCCCTCCTGGAGGAGCGCGGCGGCGCCTTCTACTCGGAGGCGTCGGCGCAGCTCATCGAGTCGCTCTTTCTCGACCGCAACGACGTGCAGGTCGTGAACACGCGTAACGCGGGCGCGATCCCCGGCCTCGCCGCCGACGCCGTCGTCGAGGTCGCCTGCCGCATCGACCGGGACGGCGCGCATCCCCTGCCCGTGCAGGCGCTGGCCCCCGAGATGCACGGGCTGGTCGAAGCGCTGAAAGCCTACGAACGGCTGACCGTGCAGGCCGCGCTGAGCGGAGACCGCGGCGTCGCCCTGAAGGCCCTCATGGCCAACCCGCTGGTGTGGGACTACAGCGTCGCCGCGCCGCTTCTGGAGGCGCTGCTGGAGGCCAACCGCGAGTACCTGCCGCGATTCTTCCCGCCGGCCTGAGCGGCTGGCGTGCAAGCCCACCGGCCTGTTGACCGGGTGCCTCGACTGCCGTATTCTCCAGAACAAATCGTAAGAGATGTTTCCTATTGATGGAGCACGGATGAGTGTGCGCGGCGCGTTCTTCGGCCTTTGTGCCGTCGTGGGCGTGACGGCCCTTTTCGTTGCTGTGACGCCGCCCGCCGGGGGACGGGCCACGGCGAGTCCGGCGTCCGCCGGCCGCGCCGCCGGCGCCGCGCCCGCAAGCGCGGCGGGCGCGGCCCACGTGCGCGTCAACCAGCTCGGCTACCCGGGCGGCGCGCCGAAGCGCGCCTACCTGATGACGTCGGCCCCCGCGCCGGGCGCCGCGTTCACGGTCATCGACGCCGGCGGCGCGACCGTGCTGTCCGGCGCGGCGGGCGCCGGTCTGGGCTCCTGGAGCGCGGCCTACGGCTTCGTCTATCCGCTCGACTTCTCGTCGGTAGCGACGGCGGGCCGCTATCGCGTCTCCGTCGCCGGGCCGGCCGCCGCCACGTCCCCGGCCTTCTCCATCGGCGGCGGCGCGACCGTCTACGGACAGGCGCTGAGCAACACGCTCCGCTTCTACGAGGTCCAGCGTGACGGCGCGCGGTTCGTCCATTCGCGGCTGCGCACGGCGCCCGCGCATCTGCACGACCGCCACGCCATGACGTACCGGACCCCCAAGGTCGACAGCGACGGCGAGCTGCGCGACGATCTCTCGCCGCTGGGCAGGCGCATCGACGCCTCGGGCGGCTGGTGGGACGCCGGCGACTACCTCAAGTTCGTACACGCCACGAGCTACACCGAGGCGCTCCTGCTCACCGGGGTGCGCGACTTCCCGGATCAGATGGGCGCCTCGTCGCCGGCTTCCGACTTCCGCGCCGAGACGAAGTTCGGGGCGCGCTGGCTGCTGCGCATGTGGGACGATAAGACGCGGACGCTGTACTACCAGGTCGGCATCGGGTCGGGCAATGCGACGACGGCGGGCGACCACGATCTCTGGCGCCTGCCGCAGCGTGACGACGACTGGCGCCCCGGGAACCCCGTGTACCGCTACATCCGCCATCGCCCCGTGTTCCGCGCCGGCCCGCCCGGCTCGCTCATCAGTCCCAATCTGGCCGGGCGCGACGCCGCGGCGCTGGCCCTGGCCGCCCAGGTGTTCGGCGGCGACCCCGCGTTCGCGCGTCGCTGCCTGCTGGCGGCGACGCACATCTTCGACCTCGCCGACCCCCATCCGGGTCGCCTCATGACCGCCATCCCCTACGAGTACTACCCCGAGACGGAGTGGCGCGACGACATGGAGCTCGGCGCCACGGAGCTCTACTTCGCCCTGGCGGGGGCGCCCGCTCCGGCCGGGCTCCCGCACGACGCGGCGGGGGCGCCCGCTCCGGCCGCGGCGCCGCACGACGCGGCCGCGGCGCGCGCTCCAGCCAGACTGCCGCACGACGCGGCCTACTACCTTGAGAAGGCGGCGTACTGGGCCGGCGCCTACATCGCCGGCCCGCAAGACGCCGCCGACTCTCTGAACCTCTACGACGTCTCCGGCCTCGCCCACTACGAGCTCTACCGGGCGCTCGCGCAGGCCGGCGACCCCGGCGGCCTGGCCATCGACAGGGCCGCCGTGCTCGCCGACCTGAAGAAGGCCCTCGACAACGCCGTGGCGACGGCCGCCGGCGACCCGTTCCAGTTCGGCTTCGGCTGGGCGCAGTGGGACACCACGACGCACGGCGCCGGTCTGGCGGTGATGGCCAGTGAATACGACGAGCTCAGCGGCGCCCGGGACTATGCGGTCTGGAGCAGCCGCTGGCTCGGCGCCGTCCTGGGCGCCAACGCCTGGGGCACCTCGCTCATCGTCGGCGCCGGCACGACCTTCCCGCATTGCCTTCAGCATCAGGTCGCCAATCTGCGCGGCACGCTCACCGGCAAGCCCCCGATGCTGCTCGGCGCCTGCGTCGAGGGCCCCAACAGCGAGCAGGACGGCGGCAGGGCGCCGGGCATGCGCGTCGGGCCCCGCAAGGACGCCTTCAAGCAGTTCAACGGGGCCGGCGGCGCCAAGTGGCGCGACGCCGTGCAGAACTACCCCAACACCGAGCCGGCCATCGACCTCACGGCGCCGAGCGCCCTGGCCTTCGCGCGCGCGATGGCCGGTCTGGACCCTTGACTTGCCCCCGGGTCGCGGGCTATCGTCTCAATTGATAAGGAAAGCTTCCTTACTAAATACTTGCTGAGCGTCCTGGAGGGCAGTACCACGGGCTACGACGGAGCGGCCTTCGTGGCCGGGCAACCACAGCTCCTGCGAGCGATCAACGAGCGCCGTGTGCTCGAGCTCATCCGCGCGACGGGGTCCGCCTCGCGGGCGCAGGTCGCGCGGGCCAGCGGCCTCTCCAAACCCACGGTGTCGCTGGCCCTGGCCGGCCTCGTCGAGGCCGGCCTCGTGCATCAGGTGGGCCGGTCGAGCGGCGGCAAGGGGCCGCGCGCCCTGCTGTACGAGCTCGATCCCGGCTCCGGCTGGGTGGTCGGCATCGACGTCGGCCGCCAGTGGGTGCGCGCCGCAGCCGCCGACATCACCGGCGCGCTCGTCGCGCGTCGCGACGAGCGCGCCCGCCTGCGCAGCACGCGCGCGCTCGTCGCGCAGATCGGCGGGCTCGCCCACCAGGTGGCCGGCGACGCCGGCATCGAGTGGGCGCGCGTGACCCACGCCACCGTGGGGAGCCCCGGAGTGCTGGACCCGAGGCGCGAGCTCGTCGAGCACGCCCCCAACCTCCCGGGATGGGGGCGTCAGGGCCTGGTCGGCGCCATCCGCGACGAGCTCGGCACCGGCGTCACCTTCGAGAACGACGTCAACCTGGCCGCGCTCGGCGAGCGCCGGCACGGCCTGGGACGCGACATCGACGACTTCGTCTTCCTCTGGGCGGGCACCGGCGTGGGCCTCGGCATCGTCATCGGCGGCGAGCTCTACCGTGGCGCCGGCGGGGCGGCCGGTGAGATCGGCTACCTGCCGCTCGGCGAGGGCGACCCGCACGACCGCGCCAACCGCTCTCGCGGCCAGCTCGAGGAGGCGGCCGCGGCGAGCGGCGTCGTGCGCCACGCCCGCGAGTTGGGCATGAAGGCGCCGCTCACGCCGCGGGCGATCTTCGGCGCCGCGAGACGCGGCGACGCCCTCGCCGGCGAGGTCGTCGCCGCCGAGGCGCGGCGCCTCGCGCTGGCGATCGCCGTTATCGTCCCGGTCATCAACCCGGCGCTCGTCATCCTCGGCGGCGGCATCGCCGGCAACGGCGACCTGCTGCTGGCCCCCATCGAAGAGGAGCTGCGCGCCCTCACGCCGTTCCGGCCACGTCTCGCGGTCTCCGCGCTCGGTGAGGAGGCCGTGCTCGCGGGGGCGGTGGCCACGGCCCTGGGCGCCGCGCAAGACACACTGTTCAGCCGCACCGGCGATCTCGCCGTGAAGGAGGTCGGCGCGTGAGCGCCTCGCGCCGCACGCCTCGACGTCAGCACGCACAAAGGGGAGGGTTTCTGCCATGAAACGCCTACTGCTCTACGTCGGGGTCGCCGCCGTGGCGACGCTCGTCCTCATCAGCGCCGCGGCCTGCGGCGGCGGCGGAGACGCCGCCGCCCCGTCGCCCATCGACACCAACGCCAGCCAGCAACCGGTCACGCTCACCGTCTGGCATCCCTGGACGGTCAAGTCCGAGAAGCAGGGCTTCGCCACCGCAGTGGCCCCCTTCGAGACCATGTATCCCTGGATCACCTTGAACATCGTCACGTTCCCGAACTCCGACGAGTTCGACCAGACGCTGATCAAGAACATCAACGCCGGCACGGCGCCCGACGTGGCCATCTCATTCGCCCCGGACTACGTGGGCAAGTACGCCGCCGACGGCCTCTGGGAAGACCTCAAGCCGTACATGGACGCCGACAGCTTCGACATGAGTGTGTTCGCGCCGGCGGCCCTGAGCTACACGTCCTACCAGGGCAAGCAGGTGGCCCTGCCGGTGCTCACCGACGCCTACGGTCTGTACTACAACAAGACGATGTTCGCGAAGGCCGGCCTCAGCGACCCGCCCAAGACGATGAGCGAACTGATGGACTACGCCAGGAAGCTCACCGTGCGCGACCAGAACGGTGACATCGAGATTGCCGGCTTCGTGCCGCTGAACGCGTTCAACGAGCTCGGCCCTTCGGACCTCGCCCACGCCTGGGGCGCCAAATGGTTCGATTCGAGCAACAAGGCCATCCTCGCCGGCGACCCCGGCTGGGCGAGCGCGTTCACCTGGCAGAAGCAGCTCGTCGACTGGTACGGCAAGGACGCCATCACCAGGTTCTACGCCACCTGGGTCGACAAGGAGTGGACCCCGGACCAGGTGTTCGAGACCGGCCACGTGGCGATGATCTGGGACGGCGAGTGGCGCACCAAGATGATCGCCAACGACAAGGCCGCCATCGACTACGACACGGCGCCGTTCCCGGCCGCCGACGACCACCCCGAGATGTACGGCTCCGGCCGCGCCGGCGGCACCATCTGCGGCATCCCGCGCGGCGCCGAGAACGCGGATGCGGCCTGGCTGCTCGTGAAGTACATGTCGACCGACACCGACTTCCTGGTGGCGCTGGCCAACATGCTCGGCAACGTGCCGACGACGACGGCCTCGGCGCAGTCTCCCGATCTGAAGATGCCGGCGCAGATGCAGACCTTCATCGATGTCTGGAACAACCCCAGCTCGCTGTTCCAGCCGCCGCTCCAGGCGGTCGGCGCGACCTACGCGGACTTCCTCAACAACTACAACGACAAGTGGGTGCAGGGCGAGGGCGGCGACCTGCAGGTCGGTCTGCAGACGGTGGATCAGGACATCGACAACGAGCTCACCATGGGGCAGGCGCCGTGACCCGCGGCGGGCTCACGGCGCTCGTCTAGAGGAAGGGCCGGTCATCGCCACCGTCCAGACAGCGATCCCCCGGCGGAGCCCGGCCGCGCGCCGCCGCGCGCGCCGCCGCGCGGCCCTCCGCAAGTACGGCGTCGTGCTGCTGCTGCTGACGCCGTGGATCGTCGGGTTCACCGTCTTCACTCTCGGCCCCATGCTGCTCAGCCTGTACTGGTCGTTCTGCCACTACGACATGGTCAACGCGCCGCGCTGGATCGGCCTCGCCAACTTCAAGTTCATGTTCGGGCTCGGCACGATCAAGGGCCTGCCGCCCGGCGCCCACGACCCCTACTTCTGGCTCTCCGTGCGCAACACGCTGTGGATCATCGCCTTCGGCGTGCCGCTGCGCATCCTCTTCGGCATGCTCACGGCCATGTTGCTCACGCGCCCCAAGCGCGGCGTCAACGCCTACCGCACGCTGTTCTTCGCGCCGTCGATGGTGCCGCGGGTCGCGACGGCGCTCGTCTTCGTCTACCTGCTGAACCCGGTGTCCGGCCCCATCAACAACCTCATCGACGCTATCCCCGGCCTCTCGGCGCCGCTCTGGTTCTTCGACCCGGCCTGGGCCAAGCCGGCGCTGCTCATCATGGGTCTGTGGGGCATCGGCGACGCCATCGTCATCTACCTCGCGGGCCTGCTGAACGTGCCCCGCGACCTCTACGAGGCGATCGCCATCGAGGGCGCCAACGCCTGGCAGCGCTTTCGCCACGTCACGCTGCCGCTGATCACGCCGGTCATCTTCTTCACCCTCATCATGGGCATCATCGACGGTTTCCAGTACTTCGACCAGGCCTACGTGGCGGGTAACGCGGCCAGCGGCCAGAACGCGGTGCTGGGCCAGCCGCAGGGATCGCTGCTGTTCTACGGCCTGTGGCTCTACGAAAAGGCCTTCCGCTCGTTCCAGATGGGCTACGCCTCGGCCATGGCGTGGATGCTCTTCCTCGCCACCATGGCCTGTACGGTGGTGCTGCTGCTCACCTCGCGCCGCTGGGTGCACTACGGAGGGGGGAACCAGTAGCCTCCGTGACGACAGCCGAGCGCCCCGAGAGCACGCGGCCGGTACGCCGCAGGCGGCTGCCGGCCAAAGTCCGCCGCCGCCGCTTTCTGGGGACGATCGCCAACCACGCGCTGCTGATCGCCGCGTCGCTGATGTTCGTGCTGCCGATCGTCTGGATCGCCCTCACGTCTCTCATGACCGAGGAACAGGCGATGACCGCGCAGCTCATCCCCGACCCGGTGCAGTGGTCCAACTTCGTCACCGTGTTCCAGCAGATCGACCTGTGGCGCTACACCTGGAACACCGTGCTCTACGCCGGCATCACGACCATCGGCGTGGTGGTATCGTGCGTGCCGGTCGCCTACGCCTTCTCACGCATCAAGTGGCGCGGCCGCAACATCGTCTTCCTTCTCGTGCTGTCGACGCTGATGCTGCCCGTGCAGATCACCACCGTGCCGCTGTTCGTGGTGTGGGCGCGCGACCTCCCCGCCTGGACCGGCATCCAGTTCATCGGCACGCTCAAGCCGCTCATCATCCCCAGCTTTTTCGGCGACGCCTTCTCGATCTTCCTGCTGCGCCAGTTCTTCATGACCATCCCCGACGAGCTCTGCGACGCGGTGCGCGTCGATGGCGGCGGGCACTGGCAGATCCTGCGGCGCGTCATCGTGCCGCTGTCGATGCCGGCCATCATGGCCGTGGCGCTCTTCCACTTCATCTGGGCGTGGAACGACTTCTACGGGCCGCTGGTCTACCTCGGGCAGAGCCCGCAGGCGCAGACCCTCTCCCTGGCGCTGTCCAACTTCCGCGGCATGCACCACGTGCAGTGGAACCTGACGATGGCGGCGACGCTGATCTTCATGATCCCGGTGGTGGTCATCTTCTTCCTCGCGCAGCGCGTGTTCATCGAGGGCGTGACGCTCACCGGGGTCAAAGGGTAGGCCGGCCGCCGTGAGGCGGCCGGCCGCGGCGGGCGAGCGGCCGGCGCGCAAGAGCGCGCCGGCCTCTCGCCCGTCACTTCTTGTAGAAGCGCATGAGGAGCTCGATCGCCAGGGCGAGGTTGACCCCCGCGAGCACCGCGAGGAACATGCCGCCGGCGCGCCTCCCCATCCTCCAGGCGGCCACCGAGGCGACGGTGAAGAAGACGCCCCCGAAGAGCATGAAGATCGCCAGGACGTTGGACCGCACGCTGCCTCCTCGGGATCACGGCGACCACGAGGCGCGGCCGCGCCGGCAGAGTCTCCGCTTCGCGCGACCGCCGGGCAAGCGCCGAGTGGTGGGCGGGCCATCCCGCCGGCGAGGTTGTCACGGGAAGGGGTGCGGGCACACACTCGGGGCCCGAGCGAACAGCGAGGAGGCGGCAGTGAGCGCGAACGTGCAGTGGCAGAGCGTCATCGAGGCGCTTGCCGACAAGGGCTGGAGCGCGCGCGTCGTCGCGGCCGCGCGCCTCACCGACGTGCGCGCCCGGGTCGCCGCCGTCCTCGAGTCGGGCGACCTGCCCGGCGAGGCGGCCGCGCGCATCGCCGCCGAGGTCGCGTTTGCGCTGCCCGAGGGGCTTGAGGCAGCGCGCTCGGTGATCGTCGGCGCCATCGCGCGACCGCTCACGCAGGCGACGCTGACCATCGGCGGCACGGAGTACACCGTGCCTGTGCCGCCCCACTACGCCGGCTACTTCACCGTGCCGGACAGCCTCGCCGAGGCGGCGGGCGCGGCGCTCGCACCCTTCGGGCGCCGCGCCGTACGCTTCGAGCCGCCGCTCAAGACGCTCGCCGCAGGCGCCGGCCTGGCGAGCTACGGCCGCAACAACATCGCCTACGTTTCCGGCCTCGGCAGTTACTTCATGCTCGCGGCCTGCGCCAGCGACGCCCCGGCGCCCGACGACGCTGTCTGGGCCGACCCGCTGCAGCTCGCACGCTGCGAGCGTTGCAGCGCCTGCGGGCGCGCCTGCCCGACCGGCGCCATCCGCGCCGACCGCTTCCTGCTCGAGACCGAACGCTGCCTCACGTTCCTCAACGAAGACGACGCCCCGTTCCCCGACTGGGTGGACCCCGCCTGGCACACCTGCGCCGTCGGTTGCCTGCGCTGCCAGATGGTGTGCCCTGAGAACGCAGCCGTGGAGCTCGCCGCCGAACCGCCGGTGGAGCTCGATGAGCAGGAATCCGCGGCGATCCTCGCGGCCACCGCAGGCTCCGAGCTCGCCGCGGCGACGCTCGCCAAGCTCGAACGCTGCGGCCTCGACTACTCTCCGGAGCTCATCGCCAGGAACCTGCGCGCGCTGCTCACGGCGTGAGCCGACGGCGACCGCCGCAACGATGAGCCGGCCGCCCCCGGGGTACCACTCAGGTACGGGGAAAGGAGCGGGGATGTCCCAGCCCGTCGTGCCCGGCTACGACGGCTCACCGTGCTCCGCTGCGGCGCTCCCGCCGGGCGGCGCTCCCGCCGCTGATCGCTCCCGGCGGGCGGCGCTCCCGGCGGGCAGCGCTCCCGGCGGGCAGCGCTCCCGGCGGGCAGCGCTCCCGGCGGGCAG
>JBAXRL010000019.1:0-16714 GCA_037131205.1 Actinomycetes bacterium
CGGAAGCAGGGCCCGATCTCGAAGATCCCGAAGGGCCGGCTCCAGATGCGCCCCAACCGGCGCAGCAGCGTGTAGAGGTTCGGCGCCAGCATGGGGCGCAGGCAGCGGCCGTCCTCCAGCCGGAAGACCTGTTCGCGAAGCGGGTGACCGTGCTCGATGCCCATCTTGACGAGCGCGTCGCTGGTGATGATGAGCGGCGTGACGACCTGCACGAAGCCGGCGCCGGTGAGGGCCGCCCGCAGGCAGGTCTCGAGCTCCACGAGCCGCGGCGCCCGGCCGTCGGCGCGCATCTCCCGCAGGCGGCGCCGGCCGTCGCGCACGAAGCTGTCTTCGAGCCGTTTGAACGCCGCGTCGCGGGCCGTGACGTCGGCGAAGACCTCGTCCAGCGCGAGCGCGTCGGCGCCCAGCTCGCGCAGGCGTTGCGCCTGCGTCGCCGTGAGGCGTATGCGGACGACCTCGTCGGCGGTCATGTGGAGGCGCCCTCCAGGGGCGCGCGGGCGAGGTAGTCCGAAAGACCGCCGAGCAGCGCCTGCACCAGGGTCTCGACATGGTCGGGGCGCCCGGCCAGGCGTTCTTCCGCCGGGTTGCTGAGGAACAGGGGTTCGACCTGCACGGCGATGGCGCGCGTCTCGCGCAGCACGCCGTAGTTGCGGCCGAAGCTGCCGAGGCGCGCGCCGCCGGCTCTCTCGAGGCGCGCGCCCATGTACTCGGCCAGCAGGCGGCCGTGTTCGGAGTAGTAGTGGCTGCGCTGGAAGTAGTAGCAGGCGCCGCCGCGCGCGGCCGGGGCTGCGTCGGCGTTGGCGTGCAGCGACACGAAGTAGCCGGCGCCGGCGTCGTTGGCCACGGCGGCGCGCGCGTAGAGCGGCACCGCCTCGTCGCGCTCGCGGGTGAGCCGCACGCGGCAGCCTTCGGCGCGCAGCAGCTCGGCGAGCCTCAGGCCGAGCGCCAGCGTGAAGTCCTTCTCGGTGAGGCCTCCCGTCGCCACGAGGCCCGTGTCGGGACCTCCGTGCCCGGGGTCGACGACCACAGCCTGCCCGGTGAGGCTGCGCGCCTGCACGTAACCGCCGTCGCGCTCGGGGATCTTCTTGCCCTCCCGGCCCGTCTCGGCCTTGCGCAGGGCGGTGAACTTGACGATGGTGCTTTCGCCGACGATGCCGTCGATGGGGAGGCCGGCGTTGCGCTGAAAGTCGAGCACGGCGCGCTCCACGTCGTCGTCGTGGACGCCGCGCTCGGCGCCGGCGTTGAAGCCCATCAGATTGAGCTCCACCTGAAGGGCCAGCACGTCGTCGCCGCGGAACGGCGGTTCGCGCAGGTAGAGCAGGCGGTCGCCGAGGGAATAGCCCGCCTCCACCAGCTCGCGCCAGGTGTTGGCGCCTACGAGGGCGTCGACCAGCAGGCCGCGTTGCTGCTGAAAGGAGCGCACAGCGAGCTCCGTGCTCGGGCCGAAAAACCCATCGACGCCCTCGCGGCCGAGCTCGAAGCCCTGCCCGCGGAGGCGGGTCTGGACGTCGAGGACTTCTTTGCCGCGGTCGCCGCGGGAGAGGTTGCGCACCGGTGACTCCTGGTCGCTGGGCCTAGGATTCTATACGAGGGGGCTGCTCAGACGCCGGTCGCCGCGCGCACCCCGGTGATGATGAGGATCAGCATGCCGACGCCGATGGCGATGCGGTAGATCACGAACAGGTCGAAGCTGTGGCGCTTGAGGTAGGCGAGCACGAACCAGATGGCGGCGAACCCGCTGAGCGCCGCCGAGACGATGCCCACGGCGAACGGTGTGGTCGTGCCCGCCGGCAGGCCTCCCTGGGCGACCTGCAGGCCTTTGTAGGCGGCGGCGCCGCCGATCACGGGGATGCTCATGAGGAACGAGTAGCGCGCCGCCGCCTCGCGATCGAGGCGCAGCAGCAGCCCGGTGACCATGGTGATGCCCGACCGGGAGACGCCCGGGGCGAGGGCAAGCGCCTGGGCAACGCCGATGATCAGGGCGTCGGCCCAGGTGAGCGCGTCGATGTCGCGGTCGAGCCGCGCGGTGTGGTCCACGACCCACATCACGAGGCCGAACAGGATCATCAGTACGGCGATCATCCACGGCTGCCCCAGGCGGGTGACGATGACGTCCTCGAAGACGACCCCGACGAGCGCCGCGGGGATCGTGCTGACGATGATCAGCCACGCCAGCTTGCCCTCCGGCGAGTCGAGCTTGCGGTGGGCGATGGTGCGCGCCCAGCCCGCAAGCAGCCGGCCGATGTCGCGCCAGAAGTAGGCGATCAGAGAGAAGAAGGTGCCCAGGTGCAGGGCGACGTCGAAGGTCTTGTTCAGCGCCGGATCCTCGAGCAGAAAGTGCCAGTTGAACAACCACGGGACGATGAGCAGGTGCCCGGAGCTCGAGATCGGCAGGAACTCGGTGAGCCCCTGGACGATGCCCAGGATGATGGCCTGCAGAATGGTCACGGGGGCTCCTTCGCTGGTCGCCGCGGCGGCGCCGGGAGAGGCGCCGCCGCCGCTGAGTTTAGCGCACGGTATACCTGTGCAGACACCGTAGTTCACCGCGGGCCGCGCCCGTGGAGGAAGCGAGGGACGTCATGGCGACGAGCGCACCTGTGATCGTGAGCTGGAAACAGGAGGGTCTGCTGCTCGAGGGCGTCACCGCCCACGGGCGCGTGGACATGGCGTCCGGACGGGACGAGCCTGGGCGGGGGGCGACGCCCATGGAGCTGCTCGCCGTCGCCCTGGCCGGCTGCACAAGCATGGACGTGATCTCGATACTGCAGAAGATGCGTCAGCCGCTCGAAGGCCTGCGCGTCGAGGTCCACGGCGAGAAAGCCGACGAGCACCCCAGGCGCTTTGTCTCCCTGGAGGTCGTCTACCACCTCAAGGGCGCGTTGGACGAGAAGAAGGTGCAACGCGCCATCGCGCTGTCGGAGACGAAGTACTGCTCGGTGGCGGCCACGCTGCGGCCCGCCGTCGGCATCTCCTCGCGGTATGTTCTCGAGACCTGACCCGGCCCCCCGACCTCGCCCCGTCGGCGGCCGAGCCTGCCTCGCGGTTTGGCACTACAGGCACCGTGTTTACAGGTGAACCCGCGGACTGTACTATCGCGCGAAAGCGACGACCCGGAGGGAGGTGCGTGGACCGCGATCACGAGCTGTCGGCAGTGCTCGCCGACGATACCCGGTACCGCATCTATCGGGCGATCGCCGAGCGTCCCGCCGAGGACGTCACGGTCGCCGACATCGCGGAACGCTTCGGGCTGCACCCCAACGTGGCCCGCATGCACCTCTCCAAGCTCGAACAGGCGGGCTTTCTGGCCACCGACTTCCGCCGCACGAGCGGCGGCGGTCGACCAGCCAAGCTGTATCGTCTGAGCGACCTCGTGGTCGTGTTCGGCTTTCCCCCGCGGCGTTACGAGCTCCTCTCGCGGCTGGCGCTCGAGGCGCTGTCGGCGGGCGGGTCGCGGGACGATGCCCTGCGCGTGTGCCGCGAGGCCGGCGCGGCCGAGGGACGGCAGGCCTTGGCGGGCGAGGCCCGCGCGCCGCGGGGCGCGGCTGCCGCGGCCGCGCTGGTGCGGCGCGTCGCCGATGACCTGGGGCTCCTGCCCGAGGTCGCCTGGCGCGACGAGGTCCTCGAGGTCGTCGTCAACAACTGTACCTTTCGCGAGCTCTCGGGGGCCGACCCGGACCTCGTCTGCGCCATGCACCGCGCCTTCCTGGAGGGCGTGCTCGAGGTCGTGACCGCCGGCCTCGGGCACTTGCGTATCGACCCCGGCGACTGCCGCATCAGCCGCGGCGCGGAGCGTTGCGAGATGCTCTGCACGTTCTCGCCCGACGGCGGGCGGTCCTCCGCCGCCGGGCGGTGATAGAGTTGCTGTCGTCCGCACCCGCAGGGAGGGGCCAGTGACCATCGACGAGGCCATCCGCGATCTTCTGAACGTCTCCACCGACATCCAGGGCGTGGCCGTGCTGGGCGCCGAAGGCGACGTCGTCGCCGCCGGACCCGGGGCGCCGGCCGCCGACCTGGCCGGCGCCTGCCGCCGGCTCTGGGAGGCGGCGGTCGCGCGCGCCGCCGCCCTCGCGGAAAGCCCGCTCGACCATGTGGTCGTGCAGGACGCCGGCGGCGCCGTGGCGCTGCTCGCGGCGCGCGGACGGCGCATCGCCGCCGTCACGGGCCCGCGACCGGCCGTGGGTCTCCTCCTGTTCGACCTGCGCACATGTCTGGGCGACGCCTACGCCGCGGAGGAGGGGCAATGAAGCTCCGCACGATCGTCATCGCTCTGGCCGTCCTCGGCCTCGCCGTGGCCGCGGTGTACGTGCGCCGCAAGCGCGCCGCGGCGGCGCCCCCGCCGGTACTGCTCGGCCTGGAGGACGGCGGCGAGCAGTCGCTGGCCGCCGGCGACCCGGGAGCCGCCGAACTGCAGAGCGCCGCGGCCGACGTGCGCCGCGCCTTCGAGAGCGGCGCCTGATGGACATCGCCGCCTTCGACGTCGGGCTGCTGCAGGCCACCATCGCGCGCGCTCTGCGCCGCGGCGGCGACTTCGCCGAGGTCTTCGTGGAAGACCGCGAGAGTCTCGGTCTGCGCCTCGAAGACGGGCGCATCGAGCAGACCAGCGGGGGCCGCGAGGTCGGCGCCGCCGTGCGCCTGCTGTCGGGCGAGCACACCTACTACGCCTACAGCGACGTGCTGGACGAGGCCGGCCTGACCGCCGCCGCCGACGCCGTCGCCGCGGCGGTGCGCGCCGGCGCCGGTGGCTCCGCGGTGATCGATCTCGGCGCGGTGCGCAGCGACCCCGGCCGGCACGCCGTCGAAGTCCCGCCGCAGACCGTGGCCATCGCCCGCAAGGCGCAGCTTGTGCGCGCCGGCAACGAGGCCGCACGGACCGCCGGCGCCGAGGTCGCCCAAGCTATTGTCGGGTACGGCGACACGCGCCAGAAGATCCTCATCGCGAACTCGCTCGGCGACCTCGTATACGACGACCGCACGCGCACACGCTTCAGCGTCCAGGTCGTGGCGCGCCGCGGCGACGTCATCCAGACCGGCCACGAAACCGTCGGCGGCAGCGCGGGCTTCGAGCTCGTCGACGAGGCCACGGCGCGCGCCGTGGCGGCCACGGCCGCCGGGAAGGCGCTCACGATGCTCGACTCCGGGCCGGCGCCGATGGGCGCCATGCCCGTGGTCATGGCCAACGGCTTCGGCGGCACGCTGTTCCACGAGGCCTGCGGCCACGGCCTCGAGGCCGACGCCATCGCCAAGGATGCAAGCGTCTATGCGGGCAAGATGGGCGAGGTCGTCGCGGCGCCCATCGTGAGCGCCTACGACGACGGCTCGCTGCCCAACGGCTGGGGTTCGCAGGCCTTCGACGACGAGGGCGTGCCGACCCAGAAGACGCTGGTCATCGAGGGCGGGCGGCTCACCGGCTACCTGTACGACCGCCTGCGGGCGCGCGAGGCCGGGGCGGCGCCCACAGGCAACGGACGCCGCCAGTCGTTCCGTCACGTGCCCATCCCGCGGATGACCACTACGTATATCGCCGCCGGCGACGCCACCGCCGACGACATCATCGCGGCGACGCCGCGCGGCTTCTATGCCAAGAGCCTGGCCGGCGGGCAGGTCGACCCACCCACAGGCGACTTCGTCTTCGGCGTCGCCGAGGGCTATCTCATCGAGAACGGGCGTATCACCGCGCCGCTGCGCGGCGCCACACTCGTCGGCAACTGCATCGACATCCTCATGCACATCGACATGATCGCCGCCGACTTCGACGTGAAGACGGGCGTCTGTGGTAAGGACGGCCAGCACGTGCCGGTGGGCACCGGCCAGGCCACCTTACGTATCGCCGAGATGACGGTGGGAGGTACGGGCTGATGTTCGACATCCTCGACGCCGTGCTCGAGCGGGCGCGCGCCAAAGGCGCGGCCGAGGTCGAGGTCTACGCCGAGCGCTCCACGTCGCGGCGCATCAAGGTGTACCGGCAGGAGGTCGAGCAGCTCACCGCCGCGCAGCGTCGCGGTCTGGGGGTGCGCGTCTTCGCCGGCGGCGCCGTCGGCCACGCCTACACCTCCGACCTCAGCGACGGCGCCCTCGACGCGGTCGTGCAGCGCGCCATCGATCACGCCGCCGTCAGCGACCCCGACGAGTTCGTCGCAGTGCCCCAGCCCGGCGGCGCGCCGGCCGACGTGCACCCGTTCGACGAACGTCTCACGCACGCGACCGATGAGCGTCGCATCGAGCTGGCCATGGCGGTCGAAGCCGCCGCCCTCGCCGCCGATCCACGCGTCAAGACGGTCGAAGACTCGATGTGTGCGGACGGTGACGGCGAGGTGTTCATCGCCAGCAGCGCCGGGGTGCGTGGCAGCTACCGCGCCAACCAGTGCTACGCGACGGCGAACGTTCTTGCTGAGAAAGACGGAAAGGTGGAGACCGGCTACTCGTACACCGTGGGCCGGGCGCTCGAGGATCTGGACCCGGCCGCCTGCGGGCGCGAGGCCGCCGAGAGAGCCTGCCGGCTGCTCGGCGCCCGCAAGTGCCCGTCGATGAAAGCGCCGGTCGTGCTCGACCCCTTCGTCTCCGCGGCGTTCTTCGGCGTGCTCAGCGCGGCGCTCACCGCCGACGCCGTGCAGAAGGGCCGCTCGCTGTTCGCCGGTCGCGAGGGCCAGCAGGTGGCCGACGAGATCCTCGAGCTCGTGGACGACGGCACGCTGCCCGACGGCCTCGACAGCGCCCCGTTCGACGGCGAAGGCACGCCCTGCCGGCGCACGCCACTGATCAGCTGCGGCGTGCTGCAGGGCTTCCTCTACAACACGTACACGGCGCGCAAGGCAGGCTGCGGCTCCACCGGCAACGGCCTGCGCGGCTCGTACTCGGGCCTGCCGGGAGTGTATCCGACGAACCTCGTGGTAAGCGGCCCCGTGACGCCCGTGGCCGACATCATCGCCGGCATGCACCGCGGCGTCCTCGTCACTGGCGCCATGGGCGTGCACTCAGGCGCCAATCCCGTCTCCGGTCAGTTCTCGGTGGGCATCAGCGGCATCCTCATCGAGGACGGCGAGCTCACCACGCCGGTGCACGAGGTCACGCTGGCCGGCGACATCATCACCATGCTCACCAGCGTGCGCGCCCTCGGCGACGATGCCCGCTGGATGCCGGGCGGCAGCATCCTCACGCCCTCGGTGGTCATCGACGGGATGGCCATCGGCGGTACCTGATGTCTTCGCCCCGACCGGCGGAAGGCGCCCGATGAACGATCTCGGACGGGGCGGCCGGTAGTGCGCGCCGGCCGGTCGCCGCGCCCGCGGGCCGCCTTCTCGCGCGCGCCCGCGGGCCGCTCTCGCGCGCGGCTTCTACCGGCGCGCGCGGATCCTACTTGACCGTGAAGCTCTGCACGGCTGCCTCGAACTTGCCCTTGAGGGCATCCCAGTTCGCGGAGGTCGTCTGCGCCGTGATCTCGTACTCGTACTTGCCCTTGAACAGGAAGTACGTGATCGCGGTCAGCTCAGTGCCGCCTTCTGTGTACGTGTACTTGAAGGTGAACCCGGGGACGCCGTTGACGGTCACTCCCGCAAGCGGCTCGACGACCGTGGCCGAGGAGGTGGAGGTCATCAGCTGATCGACGACGCCCTGGACCTCCGCCTTCAGCTTGGGCACTTCGGCGGGCTTGACCTCACGGGCAAGCTCGTAGACCAGGATCTCGATGGCGTCGACGTAGCGGTCTGCGATGACCGTCCCCTGCTTGTCGGCGAAGACGACGTCGAACACGGCGCTGGCGCCGGCGCTGGCGGCCTCGACCGGCTTTCCCTCGCTGAACTGATTGTCGTAGGTGATGGTGAAGCCGTACTGGTCGTTGGTATAGGTGGTCGTCCCTCCACCGGACGAACCGCCGCCCGTGTCGCTGCCACCGCTGCCGCTGCAGCCGGCGACCGCGAGCGTCAGGCTGGCCAGCACCAGGAGCAGAGCGACGTATCTGCGGAACCCGTACACGGCGCCTCCCTGAATCGACATGCAAACCGCTGTTCGCCTGCCCGGCGAGCACTCCTACGGATCATCGCCGGGCGGTCATAGTCAGGCTACCACACGCAGCGAGCGCAGCCCGCGGTCTTCGGGGCCGTGCACTTTGAGCCCGGTGGCGGCCGCCTCCTCGAGGTAGGCGACGATCTGCGGCGAGATCTCCTCGCCGGGGCCCAGGACGGGGATGCCGGGCGGGTACGGCGTGACCATCTCGGCGCTCACGCGAGCGGCGCACTCGGCCAGCGGCAGCGCCACGGAGGGCGCGAAAAACGCCTCTCGCGGCGAGAGCGCCTGGCGGGTGAACGCCGGGGCGTGGGCGAGCAGGCCGGTACAGGCGGCGGAGCCGCCACCGCCGGCCTGCCCGGCGCCCCGGCCGGCGCAGTCGCGGAACGCGGCCACCAGCTTCTCGAGGTCGGCGTGCGAGTCGCCGTAGGTGACGTTGAGCACGACGCTCAGCGGGTCGGCCGCTTCGACGGCGATGCGGTAGTCGTCGCGCAGCGCCGTCTCGAGCTCGTAGCCGCTGTGCCCGAGGTCGCAGCTCGAGATCGTGAGCCGTGTGGGGTCGAAGGAGGCCACGCCCCGGAGCGAGAGGGCCTCTGCGCCCAGGCAGCGCACTCCGGGCAGCCGGTTGAGCTCGTCGCGCGCCCATTGGGCCTGCTCGATGGCCCCACGCCAGAGCTCCGCGCCGCGCGTGGCCATCTGTTGGCGGGCGGCGTCGATGCTCGCGTACATGAGCACCTGCGGGCTCGTGCTCTGCGTCATGGCCACCATGCTGTCGAGGCGCGCGAGATTGATCCTCTCGGCGCGCGCCATGAGCACCGAGGTCTGGGTGATGCCGCTGATCAGCTTGTGCGTGCTGACCACGGCGGCGTCGGCGCCCGCCGTCATCGCGTCCACGGGCAGCTCGGGGCAGAAGCGCAGGTGCGGCCCCCAAGCCTGGTCGGTGACGAAGGGCACTCCCGCGGCGTGCGCGGCGGCGGCCACGGCGGCGAGGTCGCTGCCGAGGCCGTTGTACGTGGGCGAGGTGACGAAGATGGCCTTGGCCGCCGGGTGTTCGGCGAGGGCCAGGCGCGCGGCCTCGGCGCCCACGGTGAGCGGGATGCCCCACAGCGGATCGACCTCCGGCTCCAGATAGACCGGCATCGCGCCGGAGAAGATGAGGCCGGCGAGCATCGACTTGTGGGCGTTGCGAGGGATGATCACCTCGTCGCCGGGGCCGCACAGCGTGAGGACCAGCGAGTGGATGCCGCTGGTGGAGCCGTTGACCAGGAACCAGCAGCGGTCCGCCCCCCAGGCCTCGGCGGCGTAGTCCTCCGCGAGGCGGATGAGGTGCGTGGACTCGCGCGTGTCCTCCACGCCGCCGGCCATCGCCACGTCGACCTGCAGGCACGGGTCTCCGAGAAGCTCACGGAGCCCTTCGGGCGCGCCCCTTCCCAGCTTGTGCCCAGGCGTGTGGAACGGCGTGTAGCCCGCCCTGCGGTAGCGCAGGACGGCGTCGAGGTATGGGGTCTCGTGCTGGTCGTAGGGCACGCGCGCCTCCCGTGGTGAGCCGGCCGCCGCCGGCGGGTCTGCCCGCCTAGCATAACGGCCCGGGCCGGCGCCCGCGCCCGCGGGCGGGCGCACACGCGGGCAGGCACGCGCGGCCCGGGCCGGCGCCCGCGCCCCCGGGCGCGGGGTCACGCGGACGCGCGCCCCCCGATTCGCGGTCAGATGATAGACTGAAGTCGATTTGCAGGGGAATCGACGACCACCGGGGGTAACTATAAACCTTGAGTCGAGGGTGAGGGTACGCTTCGCGCCGAGCCCGACGGGCACGTTGCACATCGGTTCGGCGCGCACCGCGTTGTTCAACTTCCTCTGCGCCCGGCACGCGGGCGGCGACTTCGTGCTGCGCATCGACGACACCGACGCGGCGCGCTCGGAAGACCGGCACGAGGAGGCCATCCTCGCCGATCTGCGCTGGCTCGGCCTCGACTGGGATGAAGGCCCCGACGTGGGCGGGCCGTGCGCGCCGTATCGCCAGAGCGAGCGGCTCGAAGGGTATCGGGGCGCCGCCGACAAGCTGCTGGCCGGCGGCCTCGCCTACCGCTGCTTCTGCCCCGAGGAGCGCCTCGCGGCGCTGCGCGCGGCGGCGCTCGCCGAGGGCCGCGCGCAGCGCTACGACGGCCGCTGCCTCGGGCTGGCGCCGCACGAGGCGCAGCGCCGCCTCGCCGCCGGCGAGCCGGCGGCGCTGCGCTTTCACGTCCCGCGCGGCGACATCGTCATCGACGATCTCATCCGTGGTCCCGTGGTCGTCGGCGCCGACGCCGTCGGCGACTTCATCATCGTGCGCTCCGACGGCGTCGCCGGCTACAACTTCGCGTCGGTCGTCGACGATCGCGATATGGGCATCACGCACGTCGTCCGCGGCGACGACCACCTCACCAACACGGCCCGTCAGGTGCTGCTCTTTCGTGCGCTGGGGGCGCCCGTGCCCGGCTTCGCCCACCACTCGATGGTGCTCGGCGCCGACGGCGGCAAGCTCAGCAAGCGCCACGGCGCCACGGCGGTGGGCGACTACCGCGAGCTGGGCTACCTGCCCCAGGCGATCGTCAACTACCTGGCCCTGCTCAGCTGGTCGCACGGCGAGGACGAGGTTCTCGGCAGGGACCGCCTGATTGCCGAGTTCGAGATCGGGAGGCTCTCGCCGAGCCCCGTGATGTTCGACCAGGCGAAGCTCGACTGGCTCGACCACGAGCACATCATGGGGCTCGCGGCGGAGGTGCACGAGCGCCTCTTCGCGGCCCGTCTGCCGGCCGGGACGCCGGCGCCGGCGGCGGCGGCGCTCGCCGCCGCCTTCCGGCCGTCGCTGGTGGCCTACGGGCAGGCGGCGGCGCTGGCCGCCGCCGTGCTGGAGCCGCCGGCTCCGCCGGCGGACCTCACGGCGGCGCTGGCCGCCGCAATCGCGCAGCTCACCTGGTTCCGCGCGCTGCGCGGCGCCTCGCCGGAGTGGCTGGCGCCCGCCGGCGCCCGCGAGCTCCTTGCCGTCTACCGCTCCTGGGGCAAGGAGCGCGGCGTCGCCGCCCGCGACCTGCTGAGGCCGCTGCGCGTCGCCCTCACCGGCGCCGATCACGGCCCCGAGCTGCCCTTCGTGCTCGCCGCCCTGGAGCGCGGCGAGACCCTCAGACGACTGGACGACGCTCTCGCCGGCAGCTTGTCGGCCGGCGCCGAACCCACGACGACCCCGGGAGACACGCCGTGATCCGCCTGTACAACTCACTCACCCACCAGAAGGAGCCGTTCGCGCCGCGCGACCCGGGCAAGGCGGGCATCTACTGCTGCGGCCCCACGGTGTACAACCTGGTCCACGTCGGCAACGCTCGCCCCTACGTGACCTTCGCCGTGCTGCGCTCCTGGCTGCGCCACCGCGGTCTGGAGACCACGCTGGTCACCAACATCACCGACGTCGACGACAAGATCATCGCCAAAGCGAACCTCGAGGGCCGCGACCCCACGGAGATCGCCGAGGACTACACCGCCGCTTACGTCGCCGACACCGACAGGCTCGGCATCGCGCGCCCCGACCTGGAGCCCAAGGCTACCGAGACCATCCCCGAGATCATCGACCTCGTCTGCCAGCTCATCGGCTCGGACCACGCCTACGCGGCGCACGGCAGCGTCTACTTCCGCGTGCGCAGCTTCGCCGGGTACGGCCGGCTCAGCGGACAGCGCATCGACGAGCTCGAGGAGGGCGTGCGCGTCGACAGCGAGCCCGGCAAAGAGGATCCCCTCGACTTCGCCGTGTGGAAGGCCGCCAAGCCCGGCGAGCCCGCCTGGGAGAGCCCCTGGGGCAGCGGCCGCCCAGGCTGGCACATCGAGTGCTCGGCGATGGGCCTGCGCTACCTCGGGGCGGGCTTCGACGTGCACGGCGGCGGGCGCGACCTCATCTTTCCGCATCACGAGAACGAGATCGCCCAGAGCGAGGCCGCCGGCTTGCCGTTCGCCAGGGTGTGGATGCACAACGGCATGATCCGCAGCGACGGCGCGAAGATGGCCAAGAGTGTGGGCAACATCTTTCTGCTGCGCGAGGTGCTCGACCGCTACGAGCCCGCCGTGCTGCTCACGTACTTCCTCACGACGCACTATCGCAGCCCCCTCGAGTTCTCGGTGGAGAAGCTGGACGAGGCGCAGGCCGCCTACGGGCGCCTGCGCGACGCCCTCGGCGACCTCGACTTCCGCGTCGCCAACGCCGCTCGCGCGGCGACGCGCGGCGCCTGCCCCGACCTGGCGCTGGGCGCCGAGGCCGCACGCCTGGCGTTCGCCGCGCACATGGACGACGATCTCAACACCGCCGGCGCCATGGGCGATCTGTTCGCCCTGGTGAGCGAGGTGCACCGCTACCTCTCCCAGGTCGACCGCGGCGAGGCGCCGCTCGACAGCGAAGCCCTGACCGCGGTGCGCGGCGTGCTCACGGAGTCACTCGGCCTGCTGCTGATCCCGCCGCCGTCCGCCGCCGCGCAGATCACTCCGGCGGGCACTGTGGCCGGCGACGAGGCGCTGGCCTGCGTGACCGGCGACGTCGCCCTGCTGCCCGCCGCCCGTCTCGCCGGCGACGGCCGCTGGGACGATATCCTGCTCGTGTACGCCGACCGCCTGGGTTGCGCCGACGCCTCCTACGCCTGCCTCCTGCGCGACCACTATCGGGTCGAGAAGCGGTGGGCCGACGCCGACCGGCTGCGCGACGAGATGCAGGCGGCCGGTTTCGAGGTGCGCGACACGCCGCAGGGCACGCAGGTCGTGAGGAAGTCGTGAGCAGGCTGGTCAGGCCAGGATGAGCGCGCCCACCAGCGCCGCGGCGCCGAGCATGCCGCCGATGATGCCGAGAACGAGTGCGGCCGCCGCGTACCGCGCGGCGCGCTTCGGGCGCGCGCGCAGGCGGATCAGCGCCGCGGCGGCGCACACGATGCCGGCCGCGTCGAGGAGCGCCGCGCCCGCGGTTCCCCAGCGCGACGGTCCGGCGGTCATCACGGTCACCGGCAGGAAGACGAGGATCGGCGGCATGAGGATCGCCAGCGTCAGCCACAGGCGCAGCCGCAGTCTCCGCGCGCAGAGCAGGGCGGCCGCGAGCAGAGCGAGCGGCGAGAGCACCGTCCACCAGAAGAGGGCGCTGATCGCCGCGGCGGCGAAGGATCCCGCGGAGACGTCGAACGGCATGCTTGCAGCATACAGCCGTTCGCCGGCGATCGACAGGTAGCGCCGTGGAGTGGATCTACGGACGCAACGTGGTGCGGCTGGCGCTGGCGGCCGGCGCCCGGCGGCGAGCCCACCGGCTCGCCGCGACGCCGCCGGCCCTCAAGGCCCTGCGGCTCGCGATCCCGCCGGGCCTTGCCGTGGAGACGCTGGATACCCACGCCCTCGACGAGCTCACCGGCAGCCGCGACCATCAGGGCGCCGCCCTGCAGGTCGACGCCTTCGCCTACGCGACCGCCGACGAGGTGCTGGGCGCCGAGATCGTCGTGGTGCTGGACGAAGTGAGTGACCCGCGCAACCTCGGCGCCACGGCGCGCAGCGCGCTGGCCGCCGGAGCGGGCGGCCTCGTGGTGCCGAGGCGCCGCTCGGCCTCCGTGACGCCGGCCGCCGTCAAAGCGTCGGCGGGGACCATCGAGCATCTCGCCGTCGCCCAGGTGACCAACGTGGTGGGCTTTCTCAAGGCGGCGAAGGAGGCCGGCGCGTGGGTCTACGGGGCGGCCGGCGAGACCGGATCCTCGTATCTCGATCTCGATCTCACCGGCCGCCTTGTCCTGGTGTTCGGCGCCGAGGGTCGCGGCCTGCGACCGCTCGTGGCGCGCACCTGCGACGCCCTGGCCGCCATCCCCATGGAGAAGCCGGTGGAAAGCCTCAACGTGAGCGTGGCGGCGGCGCTCTTCCTCTTCGAGGCCCGCCGTCAGCGCCACGCCGCCGGCGGCGGGCCGGCGGGCGGCGATGCCCGCGGCGGCCGCCCGCGAGGCGCCGCGTGACCCTCACGCTGTATATCGTCGATGGCTACAACGTCCTCCACGCGCTCTTTCGCGGCGCCGACAAGGAAGAGATCTTCGCGCGCCGCGACTGGCTCGCCGACAGGCTCGCGAGCTTCGCGGCGCTGCGTGGCGCCAAGGCCGTGCTGGTCTTCGACGGGCACGGCCCCCAGAGCACCAGCTCCGTGCCCTTCAAGGGCGCGCCGGTGGAGGTCTGCTTCGCCGGCGGGCGCTTCACCGCCGACACACTGATCGCGCGCCGCATCGCGGAGCAGCCGGCCGATGTGGCCGTGGTCGTGGTGTCGGCCGACCAGGAGGTCCAGCGGACGGCGTCGCGCGCCGGCGTGAGCCGCATGACCCCGCAAGAGCTCGGCGTCGACCTTCTCGGCGCGGGCAGCGGGCGGGCTCTTGACTCCGCCCAAGACTCTACTAGAATGCTCTCACGGCTTGAGGATAAAGTAGACCCTGAGACTTTGCGCAAGCTCCAGGAGATGCGCAACAAGCCGCAGTGACGGCCCGGAGGCTCTCCGCCTCCGGGTCTTGCAGGGGAAAACGAGCAGAGGTGGGGGCAGGGAATGGCGCGCCAAGCCGACCACAGTCGCAGTACAGGATCGTCTCGCAACCCTCAACCATTCACTGAGAGTGCCGACTTCGCTCTCGTCCAGGCGCATCGCCGCGGGAGTCAGGCGGCGCTCGACGCGCTCATGCTGCGCTATCACCAGTTCGTGCGGCTCAAGGCGAGCTCGTACTTTCTCGCCGGCGGCGACGCCGAAGACCTCATCCAGGAGGGCATGCTCGGCCTCTACAAGGCGGTCCGCGACTATCGTGACGACCGCCTGGCCTCGTTCCGCAGTTTCGCCGAGCTCTGCATCACCCGGCAGATCATCACCGCCATCAAGACGGCCACCCGCCAGAAGCACGTCCCCCTCAACGGCTATCTGTCGTTCAGCCAGTCGCCCAACGACTCCTCGGACGACGGCGACTGCTCCCTCGGCGACGTGCTGCCCGGGCCGAGCACCCACGACCCGGTGAACCAGGTGATCAGCTCGGAAGAGGTCAGCAGCCTTACCGGCTGCCTCACGCAGATGCTGTCGAATCTCGAGGGCCGCGTGCTGCGCCTGTACCTGCAGGGTCTCAGCTACGAGCGCATCGCCAACGAGCTCGGCTGCGACTGCAAGACCGTCGACAACGCGTTGCAGCGCATCAAGCGCAAGGTCGACCTGCACCTGGAGAGCCGCAGGGTCCTGAGCTAGGAACCCGGCTCCGGCTGGGGACACGGCCCGCCCTCCGCCCGCGCCCGCCCTCCGCCCGCGCCGGGCGGTGCGCGCCTAGAACGTCATCAGGCTGACGTCGTGCCCCTGCGCCTGCACGAGGAGCTTGAAGTCGTGCGGGTTGCTCGCCATCTGGGCGGCGTCGCTGAGCGTGATGAGGCCCTCCTCGTACAGATTCAGCAGGGCCTGGTCGAAGGTCTGCATGCCGTAGAAGTCGCCTTCCTTGATGGCGTCGTTGATCAGCATGCCCTGATCCTGGTTGAGGATGAAATCGCGGATGCGGCTCGTGGTGATCATGATCTCGATGGCGGGGACGCGGCCCGCCCCGTCGGCGCGCGTGAGCAGGCGCTGCGACACGATCGCCTTGAGCGTGCCGGCGAGCATGATGCGCACCTGCTTCTGCTGGTGGAGCGGGAAGAAGTCGATGATGCGGTTGATGGTCTCGGTGGCGTCGATGGTGTGCAGGGTGCTCATCACGAAGTGACCCGTCTGCGCCGCGGTGAGCGCCGCGGCCACCGTCTCGGTGTCGCGCATCTCGCCGATGAGGATGTCGTCGGGGTCCTGGCGGAGCACGTACTTGAGGGCCGAGACGTAGGAGTCTGTGTCGAGGCCGATCTCGCGCTGGTTGATGATCGAGCGCTTGTCCTTGTGGAGCACCTCGATCGGGTCCTCGATGGTCACGATGTGCCGGCGCATCGTGATGTTGATCTGGTCGATCATCGCCGCCAGGGTGGTCGTCTTGCCCGAGCCGGTGGTGCCGGTGACGAGCACGAGGCCGCGCGGCTCCAGGGCGATCCTCTTGATGATCTCCGGCAGGTGCAGCTCCTCAAATGTGGGGATCCTGATCGCCACCTGCCTCATGGCCACGCTGATGCTGCCGCGCTGGCGGAAGACGTTGACGCGGAAGCGCCCGAGGTTGGGCGCCGAGTAGGCGAAGTCGATCTCGTTGTGCTCGCTGAAGCGGCGGATCTGTTTGTCGGTCATGATCGACGCGGCGACGTCCTTGGTGTCCTCGGGGGTGAGCGGTGGCTCGTCCATGAGGAGCAGTTCGCCGTCGACGCGGATCACCGGCGGGCTCCCGGCCTTGATGTGCAGGTCGGACGCGTTGCGCGCCATCATCTCGCGGAGCAGATCATCGATGGGTTTCACGTGGCATCCCCAGGGTCCGTTGTTTCTCGTCGCCATCTATGTCGGCAGATGACGAAGAATGCTTACCTCCGGGCGCCGCCGCGCGCCGGCGCGGCCGGCGCCGGAGCGGCCGGCGCCGGAGCGGCCCTAGAACCGGCCGCCGATCCAGGCGCCGCGGCCGTTCAGCGCCCCGTAGCGCACGACGTCGCCGGTGTGCGGCGCTTCGATCACGCTGGCGCCGCCGGCGTAGATGGCGACATGGTGGCTGAAGCTCGAATTGCCGAAGAAGACCAGGTCGCCGGGCCGCATGTCGCTGAGCGCCACCGG
>JBAXRL010000020.1:0-16659 GCA_037131205.1 Actinomycetes bacterium
TACGATACCCTGGCCGTGCGCACGGACAGCGGTACGTTCGACGGCGACGCCGCCAGGCACGCCAAGGTGGAGGCCACGGTCAGCGAGCACCTGCTCGGCAAGAAGATCAAGGTCTTCACCTACAAGGCCAAGAGCACGTTCAAGAAGACGAAGGGTCATCGCAGCCGGCTGAGCAAGCTGACCATCGAGTCGATCACCCTCAACGATACGA
This sequence comes from Actinomycetes bacterium, assembly GCA_037131205.1. GTDB lineage: Bacteria > Actinomycetota > Thermoleophilia > UBA2241 > UBA2241 > CAIXSE01. The sequence continues at coordinate 212 of JBAXRL010000020.1, forward strand.
AGGAGACCCAGGGTGGCGCATAAGAAGGGCGCCGGCACCAGCCGCAACGGCCGCGACTCCCAGGCGAAGCGCCTCGGCGTCAAGGCGTTCGCCGGCCAGGTGGTCCCGGCCGGATCGATTATCGTGCGCCAGCGCGGGACGAGGTTCCGCCCCGGCGACAACGCCGGCATCGGCGTCGACCACACCATCTTCGCCAAGGTGAGCGGGCGCCTCGTCTTCGTTCAGAAGGGCGCCGGGCGCTTCATCTCGGTGGTCCCCGAGGTCTGAGCGCCGCCGGCCCCGGCCGGCGGCTCCCATCATGCTCGATAGGGCCAGCATCTGCGTGCGCGCGGGCCGCGGCGGCAACGGCTCCATGAGCTTCCGCCGCGAGAAATACGTGCCCAGGGGCGGGCCCGACGGCGGCGACGGCGCCCCCGGCGGCGACGTGGTGCTCGTGGCCACGCGCCAGCTTCACGATCTCGGCCACTTCCGTCACAAGCACCACTTTCGCGCCGCCGACGGCGGCCAGGGCCGCGGCGCCAACAAGCGCGGCGCCGATGGCGGCGTGCTCGAGGTCAAAGTGCCGGTGGGCACCGAGGTGCTCGATGCCGAGGGCGTCGTGCTCGGCGACCTCGTGAGCGAGGGCCGGCGCCTGCTGGTGGCGCGCGGCGGCGAAGGCGGCCGCGGCAACGTCTGCTTCAAGAGCTCCACGCGCCAGGCGCCGAAGTTCGCCGAGAGAGGTCTGGACGGCGAGGAGCTCTGGCTGACGCTCTCGCTGAAGCTCCTCGCCGACATCGGCCTGGTCGGGCTGCCCAACGCCGGCAAGTCGTCACTGCTCGCGGCGCTGACGCGCGCGCACCCCAAGATCGCCGCGTATCCGTTCACCACCATCGAGCCCAACCTTGGCGTCCTCTACCTGGGCGAAGGCACGGCCGTGATCGCCGACATCCCCGGGCTCATCGAGGGCGCCAGCGACGGCGCCGGGCTCGGGCACCGCTTTCTGGCGCACATCGAGCGCACGGCGCTGCTCATGTACGTGCTCGACGGCGGGGATGGATCTGCGGCCTGGCCCAGAGCGCTCGACACGGTGCGCGGCGAGCTCGGCGCCTTCCGCGCCGCGCTCCTCGAGCGGCCCGCCATGGTGGTCGTGAACAAGGCCGACCTTCTGGACGCCGCCGGCGGGGAAGAGGCCGGCGCCTTCCTCGCCGGCCTTGAGTGGCCGGCGGCGTCCCTCCTCGTCTCCGCGCAGAGCGGCGCCGGGCTGAAGGCGCTGGTCGCGGCGCTCGCCGACGTCATGGCGGCCGCCCGCGAGGCGCAGGCCGCCGCGCACGCCGCGGCCGCCGCTACGGCCGCGACCACCGTCCTGCGCCCGGCGGACAGCCGCCTCGATTCCTTCACCGTGGAGCGCGACGGCGAGCGCTTCGTGGTCCGCGGCGTGCAGATCGAGCGCCTGTTCGCCAAGGCCGACCTCGACAACGAGGACGCCGTCGCCTACCTGCAGCAGCTCATCGAGCGCGCCGGGCTCAACGAGGCCCTGCGCAAGGCCGGCGCGACGCCCGGCGACACCGTCGTCGTGGGCGCCCAGGAGTTTGAATTCGCGTGAAGACCATCGTCGTCAAGATCGGCTCCAGCACCGTGGCCGACGATCACCTGCGTCTGCGCCGCCGCCTGCTCGCCGGCCTGACCGCCGACGTGGCGGAGCTCGTGCACGGCGGCCGCCGCGTCGTCCTCGTGTCCAGCGGCGCCATCGCCTGCGGCCAGCACGTCCTGGGCGTCACCGAGCGGCCGCGCCTGGTGCCGGCCCTGCAGGCCGCGTCGGCGGTGGGCCAGGGCCGGCTCTTCTCCCACTACGAGAGGCTGTTCGGCGATCACGAGCTGATCGCCGCGCAGGTCCTGCTCACCAGCGAAGACTTTGCGCGGCGCACGAGCTACGTCAATGCCCGCAACACGCTGCGCCGGCTCCTCGGCTGGGGCGTGGTGCCGGTGGTCAACGAGAACGACACCACGGCCACCGACGAGATTCGCTTCGGCGACAACGACGTGCTCGCCGCGCAGGTGGCCATCATGCTGCGCGCCTCGCTGCTGGTGCTTCTCACCGACCAGGACGGGCTCTATACCAGCGACCCGAGACGCGACCCCGAGGCGCGCCTGGTCGAGCGTGTCAAGCACCCCCGCGACCTCGTCGCGCTCGATGTCGGCGAGGCGTCCTCGCGCGGCGCCGGAGGGATGCGCGGCAAGGTGGCGGCCGCGGTGATGGCCGCCGCCGCCGACGTGCGCACGGTGATCGCCAACGGCGCGCGGCCGGGGGTCCTTGCCGCCGCCGTGGCCGGAGAGCCGGTGGGGACCATGGTGTACCCCCGGCCGACCGGCGTGTCCGCTTTCAAGCTCTGGCTGCGCTATGCCAAGCCTGTGCGTGGTACTCTTGACATCGATGCTGGGGCCGCGCGCGCTCTGGCGTCGGGGGGCGGGAGCCTGCTGCCGGTCGGCGTGCGCGCCGTGCACGGGGGGTTCGCCGCCGGGGACGCGGTCGCCATCGCCGGCCCCGACGGCGTCGAGATCGCGCGAGGGCTCGCCACCATGAGCGCCCGCGACCTGCGCCGTGTGCGCGGTCTGCGCAGCGACGAGCTGCGCGCGCTGAGCCCCCATCTTGAGGACGAAGTGGTGCATCGGGATTGCCTGGTGCTGGTCGGCGAGGAGGCCGAGTGAACGTGCAGCAGATGTGTGCGGCCGCCCAGCGCGCGTCGCGAGTCCTGGCCGGCCTGCCCCGCGTGCGCAAGGACGAGGCGCTCGGCAACATCATCGACGCCCTCGCGCGCCGCGGCGCGGAGATCCTCGCCGAGAACGCCGAAGACGTGCGTCTCGCCCGCGAGAACCGGCTCCCCGACGCGCTCATCGATCGCCTGCTCCTCGACGAGGACCGCCTGCGCGACGCGGCCGCGAGCGTGCGCGCCCTGGCGGCGCTGCCCGACCCGGTCGGACAGCTGGTCGACGGCTGGCGTCTCAAGAACGGCATCGAGCTGCGCAAGGTGCGCGTGCCCCTGGGCGTCGTCGCCGTGATCTACGAGGCCCGCCCCAACGTCACTGTCGACGCGGCGTGTCTGTGTCTCAAGACGGGCAACGCCGTGATTCTGCGCGGCGGCACCCCCGCGATGCACTCCAACCGCATCCTCTCCGAGGTGGTCCAGGGCGCCGTCATCGAGGCCGGCCTGCCGCGCGAGGCGGTCTCGTACCTCACGCCCGACCGCCGCGAGCTCGACGAGCTGCTCGAGCAACGCCGCTACGTCGACCTCGTGATCCCGCGCGGCGGCGAGGACCTCAAGAACTACCTCCTGGACCGCAGCAAGGTCCCGGTGGTCTACGCGGCCGGCGGCAACTGCCACGTGTACGTCGACGCCGCCGCCGACGTCGGCAAGGCCGTGCCGATCATCGTCAACGCCAAGTGCCAGCGCCCCGGCGTGTGCAACTCCGCCGAGACGCTGCTCGTGCACCGCGACGTGGCCGCCGAGCTCCTGCCGCGCGCCGTCGAAGAGCTGCAACGGCGCGGCGTCGAGCTGGTGGTCGACAAGGCCGCCGCCGACGTGCTCGGCGATCCGTCGCTCAAGCGCGCCAACAAGACGCACTACGAGACGGAGTTTCTGGCGCTCAAGCTCGCCGTGCGCGTCGTCGACTCCCTGGACGAAGCCCTGGAGCACATCGCCACCTACGGTACGCGCCACTCCGAGGCGATCGTCACCGAAGATCTCGGCGCCGCGCGGCGGTTCACCGCCGAGGTCGACGCCGCCTGCGTGTACGTCAACGCCTCGACGCGCTTCACCGACGGCGGCCAGTTCGGGCTGGGCGCGGAGATGGGGATCTCCACGCAGAAGCTGCACGCGCGCGGCCCCATCGCCCTCCAGGAGCTCACCTGCGTCAAGTACGAGCTGTGGGGCGACGGGCAGGTGCGCCCCTAGCGCCATGCACGAGGCACGCCCGCGCCTCGGCGTCATCGGCGGCAGCTTCGACCCGCCGCACCTCGGCCATCTCGTCATCGCCTCCGAGGCGCACGCGCAGTTCGCTCTGGAGCGCGTGCTGTTCGTGCCGGCGGCCGCGCCGCCGCACAAGGGCCTCGAAGAGCACACGGCGGCCGACGTCCGTCTCGAGATGACCGCGCTGGCCGTCGCCGAAGACATGCGTTTCGTCGAGTCGGGGCTCGAGATCGAGCACGGTCTCAGCTACACCATCGACACGCTGCGCGCCGTAGCCGAACGCTTCCCGGGGCGCGACCTCGTGTTCATCATGGGCTCCGACTCGCTGCTGCAGCTCGACACGTGGTACGACCCCGAGGGCATCCTTGCGCGCTGCACCCTCGCCGTGGCGCCGCGGCCCGGCGATGACCCTGCGCTCGTCGCTGCGGCCGCGGCGCGCTGGGGCTCCGCGCGGGTCACCATCATCGAGGCCCCGCCGGTCGGCGTGTCGTCGCGCCAGATCCGGGCGCGCGTCGCCGAAGGCCTGCCTATCCGCTATCTCGTGCCGCAGGCCGTCGCGGAGCTCATCGTCGGGCGCGGCCTGTACGGGCGCCCATGATCGACCGCGCGCAGGCGGAGCTGCTCATCGAGGGGCGCCTCCCGGAGAAGCGCCGCGAGCACTCGCGGCGCGTGGCCGCCGAGGCCGCCGCGCTGGCGCGGCGCTTCGGCGCCGCGCCCGAAGCGGCCGCGGTCGCCGGCCTGCTGCACGACTACTGCCGCGACCTGACGAACGCGGAGACGCTGGCCGCCGCGGCGCGCTACGGCATCCCGGTGGGGCCGCTCGAGGAGCGGCGTCCCAAGAACATCCTGCACGGCCCCGTGGCCGCCGCCGAGCTGGCCGCCGCCGGCCTCGACGCGGACATCGCCGCGGCGATCGCCCGCCACACCACGGGCGGCCCCGGCATGACGGTGCTCGAGAAGTGCCTGTATCTGGCCGATTTCTGCGAGCCGGGCCGCGAGTTCCCCGGCCTCGACGAGGTGCGCGCCCTGGCGGGCGCCTCGCTCGACGCGGCCGTGGCCGCCGCGGCCCGCATCAGCCTGCTCGACCTCATCGGCCGCGGGCGCGGGGTGGTACCAGACGCGCTGGCGTTGTACAACGAAACCCATGCCTGCGACTAAGGGCTATAGGGTCGGCCGTCTGCGCCGCCGCCGGCGCACCAGGGCGGAGCGTTGGCAGGCCTGGGTGCTGTACGGCCTCGCCGCCGTCGTGGCCTTCGCCGCCGTGCTCGGCGCCTGGCACCTCGGTTCGCGCTGGCTGAAGCAGCCGGAGGAGCAGGCGAAGCCCGGCTACCTCGTGCTCCTCACCCTGACGGCGCCGGGATCCGGCGAACCCGCGGCCGCCGCGCTGGTCGTCAAGGACGCCGCCGGCGGCGCCCCCGCGTTGTACGTCATCCCCAGGGAGCTGCTGCTCGAGGGCCCGCAGGGCGAGTACGTGTTCGCCGGCGACGCGCTGGCGACGGGCACACTCAAGCAGGATCTGCAGCGCGTCGTGGGCGCCGAGATCGACGCGCACTACACACTGCCTCTGACGGCGCTCGGCGACCTCTCCGCGGCCGGGGAGTACCGGATCTCGCTGCGGGATCCCGTGGAGCTCGATCTGGCGGGCACGCAACGCGCCTTCGAGAGAGGCCCCAGCATCGTATCCGCGGCGGAGGTGCCCGCGCTCTTCGCGGCGAGCGGGCCGAGCGGCTACGACGCCTGGCGCATGCAGGAGGCGCTCTGGAACGCGGTGCTCGACGCCGCGGCCCTGCGCCCCGACGACGTGCGCGCCAAGGCGGCCGCCGCCGCCGCGGCGCGAGCCTCGGGCAGCGCCGACACACGCTCTCTCGTCGATGCGCTGACGGGGCTCACGGGCGGCGACGCGGTGGTGGACCGCATCCCGTCGCACTCCCGGGTGGCCGAAGGTCAGTTCGCCTTCGTCCCCAAGGCCGACGACATCATGGCCGCGATCACGCGCAAGGCGCCGGGGTTTCGCAGTCGTTACACGGTCCTCGTGCGCAACGGCAGCGGGCGCCTGGGCGCCGGCCAGGCCGTCGCGGAGCGCCTGGCCATACTGGACGTCAACATCCCGCCGCCGACCAACGCCGACACCTTCGACTACCGCCAGACGCGGATCCTCGCGGGCAGTCGGGCGCTCCCGCTGGCCGAGGACATCCGTGCTATACTCGGCGGCGGAGTCGTCCTCGACGGCGCGGACGTGCCCCCAGACACGGTCGTGGTCATCGTCGGCGCCGATTCCAAGCTCAAGCACACCGACCCAAAGGACCAGCCGTAGCACTCCACGCGGAGCTCACGGCGGCCGAAGATCTGGCCCGCGACATCGCCGGCCACGCCGCCGACAAGAAAGCCGACGATATCGTCGTTCTCGCCATGGGCGACGCCGTCAGCTGGACCGATTTCTTCGTGATCGTCACCGGCGCCAACCCCCGCCAGACCAAAGCCATCGCTCAGGAGATCGAGGGCAAGCTCCGCCTGCGACGGCGCGCGGCGCGCGTGGAGGGCGAGCGCGAAGCCGAGTGGATCCTGCTCGACTTCATCGATGTGGTCGTGCACGTCTTCACGCCCGCCTCGCGGGCTTTCTATCGCCTCGAGACTCTGTGGGGCGACGTCCCCCGCCTGGACCTCGTCGTGCAGGGCTGACGCGGCGTATGGCGAACCTGCCGGAAAGGTCTGAGCGAGCCGTGAGGAGGAGTCACATGCACAAGCCGATCGCCGCGCTGTGCGCTGCGCTGATCATTGTCCTCGCGGTCGCGGCGCTGGTCGCCGGGTCGGCCGCCGCTTCTCAGCGCACGGACAACGAGGCCGCCATGCTGCAACTCATCGACCACGCCCGCGCGGAGCGTGGGCTGGCGCCGCTGCACGTGCGCGCCACCCTCAGTCGCGCCGCCCTGGCTCACTCCCGCGACATGATGCGCCGTCACTTCTTCTCCCATTTGTCGCAGAACGGCGCGAGTTGCGCGGCTCGCGCGCGGCGCGCCGGCTATGCGACGAGCGGCTGTCGTTCCTGGGCGATCTCCGAGGTGATCGGTTGGGGCATGAGCTGCGTCGGCACGCCGCAGGCCGTCTTCAGGGCCTGGATGAGGTCCGCGCAACATCGTTCGGTCATCCTCGGGCGGCGCTGGCGCGACGTGGGCGTCGGCTGCGTCCGCGGCACGTTCAACGGCGCCTCGGGGTCGTGGATGTACACGGTCGACGTGGGGCGCCGCGGCAAGTAGCGTACGCGCGGCGCCGCTTCGCCCTCCCCGCACCATTGACCAGCCGTCCCGCGCGGTGGTAGAATGCGAACATATGTTCGTATCACACCGGGCAATCCTGCACCTCGATATGGACGCCTTCTTCGCTTCGGTCGAGCAGGCGCGGCGCCCCGCGCTGCGCGGCCTCCCGGTGATCGTCGGCGGCGAGCGCGGCGGCCGCGGCGTCGTCTCCGCGTGCTCGTACGAGGCGCGCGCCTTCGGCGTCCACAGCGCCATGCCCATCTTTCAGGCCGAGCGTCTCTGCCCGCGGGGCGTGTTTCTGCCCGTCGACATGAAGGCCTACATGGCCGTCCACCGCGACCTCGTCGAGCTGCTCGGGCGGTACACCGATCTCGTTGAGGTGGCCTCCATCGACGAGGCCTATCTGGACGTCACCGGCAGCCGGCGGCTGTTCGGGCCGCCGCGGGCCATCGCCCTGCGCGTGCAGCAGCAGGTGTACGACGCCCACGGCGTCACCTGCTCCATCGGCATCGGGCCCACCAAGCCGCTGGCCAAGCTGGCCGCCGGCCTCAACAAGCCGGCTGGTATCGGCGAGCTCACCGACGCCGATGTGCACGGCCGCCTGCGCGGGCTGCCGGTCGGCGCGGTCTGCGGCATCGGGCCGGTCACGCAGGAGCGGCTCGCCGCTCTCGGCCTCACCACGGTCGGCATGCTGCAGGACGTGCCCTTTCCGCTGCTCGCCGCGGCCTTCGGCCGCGGCGCCCACGGCCTGCGCCAGCTCGCTTTGGGGCGCGGCTTCTCGCCGGTGAGCAGCGCGCGGCCGCTGCCCAGGTCGGTCGGCCGCGAGGTCACCTTCGCCGACGACACCAACGACCTCGAGCTGCTGCGCGCCACCCTGCTCGCGCTCACCGACAACGCCGTCGCCGAGCTGCGCCGCCAGGGCCTGGCGGCGCGTACCGTCGCGCTCAAGGTGCGCTTCAGCACCTTTCACACCGTAGGGCGGCGCCGCACGCTGGCGCGCTCCGTCAGCGCCACGCGGCCTCTCTACGAGACGGCCGTGGCGCTGCTCGACGAGCTCGGCATCGGCGCCCGCTGGGTGCGCCTCGTCGGGGTGAGCGTCAGCGGCTTCACGCACAACGCCTTTCAGCTCACCCTCGACGAGGGCTGGCGTGAGGTGGCGCTCGGCGAAGCCGTCGACCGCGTCCGCGAAAAGTACGGCTTCAAGGCGCTCAAGCTGGCCGGCGGCGCCGCGGCCGAGCGGCATCTCGAGCGCCCCAGCCCCGGCCTCGCCTTCACGCCTTCCGCGGCGGGTCCTCCCGAGGGCTCGCGCGGCGCATGAAGACCCGTGCCCTGTGCTAGACTTCACCCTTCCGACAGGCCACGACCTGCCCCTCGCGTGCACGCGCGCGGGGAGCCGGCGAGACGACACACGAGGAGAGCCCGGATGAACGACCCAGGCAAGATCAGGAACATCGCCCTCGTCGGCCATCGCGGCACCGGCAAGACTTCGCTGTTCGAGGGCCTGCTGTACAAGGCCGGCGTGGTCAATCGCCTGGGGCACGTGGTCGACGGCACGACCGTCTCCGACTACGACGACGACGAAAAGCGCCGGCAGCTCAGCCTGTCGGCCGGCCTCGCGCACATCGAGCGCCAGGGGCTCAGCTTCAACCTCTTCGACACGCCCGGCGACTCGAGCTTCCTCGCCGATACCATCGCTTCACTGCGCGTCGTCGAGACGGCCCTCATGGTCGTCAACAGCGTCCTCGGCGTCGAGGTCCAGACCGAGCGGCTGTGGGCGCGCGCCGACGCCCGCGGCCTCGCGCGCATCCTCTTCTGCAACATGCTCGACCGCGAGCGCGCCGACTTCGCGGTCGCCGTCGACGCCCTGCGCGAGGCCTTCGGCGCGCAGGTCGTGGCCGTCGAGATCCCGGTCGGCGGCGAGCACGAGCTCAAGGGTGTCGTCGATCTGTTCAGCATGAAGGCGCACATCTACGAAGGCGAAACGGTCACCGCGGGCGACATCCCGGCCGACCTCGTGGCGGCCGCCGAAGAGGCGCGCGGCAAGCTCGTCGAGGCCGTCGCCGAGACCGACGACGAGCTCCTCGAGAAGTTCTTCGCCGAAGAGGACATCACCACCGCCGAGCTTGAGGCGGCCTTCGCCAGGGCGGTCGCCGCAGCCCAGTTGTTCCCCGTCGCCGCCGGCTCGGCCACGCGCCTCATCGGCGTCGACCGCCTGCTCGACCTGCTCGCCCTGGCCCCGGCCCCCGACGCCGTCGCCCCGCCGCGCGCCCTCGACGCCGACGACGCCGAGGTCGAGCTCGCCTGCGACGTCACCAAGCCGGCGGTCGCCTTCGTGTTCAAGACCATGGCCGACCAGTTCAGTGGCCGCATCAACGTCTTCCGCGTCTTCCAGGGCGCCGTCAAGAGCGACGCCAACGTCGTCGTCGGGCGCGACGGCCACAAGGAGCGCATCGGCCAGCTTCTCAAGAACCAGGGCAAAGAGACCAGGCCGGTCGACGGCCTCTGCGCCGGCGACATCGGCGCGGTGGCCAAGCTCAAGGACGTCGTCACCGGCGACACCCTGGCCGCCGAGGGCGCGCGCGTCACCTTCCCGGCCATCGACTTCCCCGCGCCGCTCATGAGCTTCGCCATCGAGGCCAGGAACAAGGGCGACGAAGACAAGGTCATCCAGGCGCTGCGCCGCCTCACCGAAGAAGACCTGATGATGGAAGAGCACCGCGACCCGCAGACCGGCGAGACCATCGTCTCCGGCATGAGCCAGCTGCACGTCGAGGTGATCTGCGAACGCCTCAAGCGCCGCTTCGGCGTCGAGGTCCACCTGCACCCGCCGCGGGTGCCGTATCGCGAAACGGTCAAGACCAGCGCCAGGTCGCAGGGCCGCCACAAGAAGCAGACCGGCGGCCGCGGCCAGTTCGGCGACACCTGGATCGAGGTGCAGCCCATGCCGCGCGGCGAGGGCGTCGAGTTCGTCGACAAGATCGTCGGCGGCGTCATTCCGCGCAACTTCATCCCCGCCGTCGAAAAGGGCATCCTCGAGGCCACCCACGAGGGTTTCCTGGCCGGCTACCCGGTGGTCGACGTGCGCGTCATCCTCTACGACGGCTCGCATCACCCCGTCGACTCTTCCGAGATGGCGTTCAAGATCGCCGGCTCCATCGGCTTCAAGGCGGCCGCCGAAAAGGCGCAGCCCACGCTGCTCGAGCCCATCATGCACGTCGAGGTCACGGTGCCCGAAGAGAGCGTCGGCGACATCATCGGCGATCTCAACTCGCGGCGCGGCAGAGTGCTGGGCATGACGCCGCGCGGGCATTCCTCCGTGGTCGCCGCCGAAGTGCCGCTCGCCGAGATGCTCAGCTACGCGCCCGATCTCACGTCGATGACCGGCGGGCGCGGCGACTACACCATGGAGGTGCTGCGCTACGAAGAGGTCCCGGCGCACCTGTCGCAGAAGATCATCGATCAGGCCAGGGCCGACAAAGAAGAGGCCCATAAGAGCTGAGGCGGGCCGCGCCGTCGCGGCGCCCGCCAACCGCTGAGAGAGGAGGTGGTGTCCTCGTGTCCGGGCACTCCAAGTGGGCCACCATCAAGCACAAGAAGGGCAAGACAGACGCCAGGCGCGGCAAGCTGTTCTCCAAGCTCTCCCGCGCCATCACGGTGGCCGCCCGTGAAGGCGGCGCCGACGTCACCATGAACATCGCGCTGGCCAACGCCGTCGAGAAGGCGAAGAGCGAGTCGATGCCCAAGGACAACATCGAGCGCGCCATCCAGCGCGGCGGAGGCGGCGCCGACGGCGTCGCCTACGAGAGCATCCTCTACGAGGGCTACGGCCCCGCCGGCGTGGCCATCATCGTCGACGTCCTCACCGACAACAAGAACCGTTCCGCCGCCGACATCCGCAACACCTTCAGCAAGCACGGCGGGCAGCTCGCCCAGCCGGGCGCCGTGGCCTGGGTCTTCGAGCGCCGCGGCTCCATCGTCATCGACGGCGGCAAGTACAGCGAGGACGACGTCATGGCCGCCGCCATCGACGCCGGCGCCGACGACGTCGTGCAGGACGGCGACGAGTTCCAGGTTCTCACCCAGCCGGCCGATTTCGCCGCGGTGCGCGACGCCCTCGCGGCCGCCGGCATCGACTTCGACCAAGCCGAGCTCACGATGATCCCCAAGAACACCGTCATGCTCGAGGAGAACGACGCGCGCAAGACCATGAAGATCATCGACGCCCTCGAAGACAACGACGACGTGCAAGAGGTGTACGCCAACTTCGACATCCCCGAGGACATCCTCGAGCTCCTGGCCGGTTAGCTGGTGACGACGGCCGTGGGGCCCGGCCGGGGGCACATCCACAGCGTGAGGCGGAGGCCGTGATCGTCCTCGGCTTCGACCCCGGCACGGCGAGCACCGGCTGGGGCGTCATCGAGCAGGACGGCAACCGTCTCAAGTCCCTCGGCTACGGCTGCATCGTCACCTCCGCGAAAGACGACACTCACGTGCGTTTGCGGCGCATCTACGAGCAGGCGCTGGGGCTCATCAAACGCTTCTCTCCCGACATCGTCGTGCTCGAGGATCTCTTCGTCAACGTCAACGTCAGGACCGCGCTGGCCGTCGGCCAGGCCAAGGGCGTCCTCTACCTGGCCGCCTCGGAGCTCGAGACCGCACCCCGCGAGTACTCGCCGCTGCAGATCAAGCAGGCGGTCACCGGGTACGGACGCGCCAGCAAGATCCAGGTGCAGGAGATGACCAGGGTGATCCTCGGCCTGACGCGCATTCCGCAGCCCGACCACGCCGCCGACGCCCTGGCCGTCGCTATCACCCACACGCATCACAACAGCGCCGCGCTGGCCGCGGCGCTGCGCTCCGTCCCGGGCGGCCGGCGATGATCGCCTCTATCCGCGGTACGCTGCAGTCGCTCGACGGCGAACACGCCGTGGTCGAGGTGGGGGGCCTGGGCATCGAGGTCCTGGCCTCGGGGCGCACCCTCGGCGGTCTGTCGGGCAGGCTCGGCGATGAGGTCAGCCTGCGTACGTACCTGCACGTGCGCGAGGACGCGCTGCAGTTGTTCGGCTTTCGCAGCGTCAGGGAGCGCGTGTTCTTCCAGTGGCTCATCGCGGTCAGCGGCGTGGGGCCCAAAGTGGCTCTCGCGGTGCTCTCCGGCTATCCGGTGGAGGAGCTCGAGCTGGCCGTGGCCCGCGACGACGTGCAGAAGTTCGAGAGCATCTCCGGGATCGGCAAGAAGCTCGCGCAGCGGCTCGTGGTGGAGCTTGGCGACAAGGTCGGCAAGCTGCCGCCGGCCCCGGCCGGCGAAGCCGGCACGGCCGCCGGCGCCGCTCCGACCGACGACTTCCTCGCCGCGCGGTCGGCCCTGCAGAACCTCGGCCTCAGCCTGCGCGGGGCGGAGGAGGCGCTTCGCGGCGCGCCGGAGGGCGCGCCTCTGGAAGATCTGGTCAAGTACGCCCTCACGCGCGACAGGGGCGCCACGTGAAGCGGCCCGCCGACCGCATCGGCGACCCCAACGAGCGCGCCGACGACCGCGAGCTCGAGCTGACCATCAGGCCGCGCCGGTTCGCCGACTTCGTCGGCCAGCGCGCGGCCAAGGAGCAGCTCGAGATCTTCGTGCAGGCCGCCAAGGGCCGCGGCGACACCCTCGACCACGTGCTCATCGCCGGCCCGCCCGGGCTCGGCAAGACCACGCTGGCCGGTATCATCGCCACCGAGCTCGGGGTCGGCATGCACACCACGTCCGGCCCGGCCCTGGAGCGCAAGGTCGACGTCGCCGGCCTGCTCACCAACCTCCAGGAGGGCGACGTCTTCTTCGTCGACGAGATCCACCGCCTCAACGCCGCCGTCGAGGAGGTCCTCTACCCGGCGATGGAGGACTACGAGATCGACATCATGATCGGCGAGGGGCCGGCGGCGCGCAGCATCCGCATGCAGGTGCAGCCGTTCACGCTCATCGGCGCGACCACGCGCACGGGCCTGCTCACGACGCCGCTGCGCGACCGTTTCGGCGTCTGGCAGCGGCTCGAGTACTACGAGATCGAGGAGCTGGCGCAGATCGTGCGGCGCTCCGCCGGGATCCTCAAAGTGCGTATCGACGACGCTTCCACCCTCGAGATCGCCGGCCGCTCACGGGGCACGCCGCGAGTTGCCAACCGCCTGCTGCGCCGCGTGCGCGACTTCGCCGAGGTGCGTCACGAGGGCGTCATCGATCACGCCATCTGCCTGGCTGCTCTCGAGCTCTTCCAGGTCGACGGCGAAGGCCTCGACAAGCTCGACCGCGACATCCTCTGCATCATCGCGCAGAAGTTCGACGGGGGACCCGTGGGTCTGGACACGCTGGCGGTGGCGCTCGGCGAGGAGGCCGACACCGTGATGGACGTCTACGAGCCGTACCTCATCATGCAGGGCTTTCTCATGCGCACGCCGCGCGGGCGGGTGCTCACGCGCTCGGGCTACCAGCACTGCGGCCTCACGCCGCCGGCCGGTCCGGGCACGCTGTTCGACGAGCGCTGAGCAGGGCCTCGGCCAGCCGGTCGGGGCGGCCCGGTCAGGGCGGCCCCGGTCAGCGCGGCCCGGTCAGCGCGCCGTCCGCGCCGCCGGAACCGCCAGGCGGGGTAGTCCGAATCGATAAGATAAGGAATGGCCCTTTCCTTATCTTAGCGATTTACGACATGCCGCCCGGACGCAGGCCGCAGGCCGCCCGGCTGCCCGCCCGCTGGAGCCGCCGCGGCGGGGTACTACTGTGAGGGAAGATAAGGAATTCCGGCGAATCCTTATCTTCCCTCCGGCGAACGAGCCTGCGAACGGCCGTACGCGACCCGACAGTTAAGGAATCCTTGTCTTCCTTTTTGGCACTACCCCGCGCCGCGGCCGCCGCGGACGCCGCAGCCGCCGCGGCCGCTCGCGCGCCCGCCGGGAGCGCCGCCGGCTATGTACCCGCCGCAGCCGCCGCGGCCGCTCGCGCGCCCGTCGGGCGTCCCATTCGTGGCCGACCGGCGCCTGAGCGACCGGGATGGTCGTGTCGCGATATGCCGCCGGGGCCGCTCGCCGCCGCCCGGGCTCGTCACGCGGAGAGCCGTTCCATGCGCCACGCTATACTCGGACGATGAGCGATCTTCTTCTTCACGCCTGCTGCGGACCGTGCTCGACGGTAGCCGTTCCGGCCTGGCGCGAGCGCGGCGTCGAGCCCGTCGCGTGGTTTCGCAACCCCAACATCCAGCCCGCCGCCGAACTGGAGCGCCGCCTCGAGAGCATGCTTCGCTTCAGCCGGGCGGCCGGCCTCGAGCTCGTGGTCGAGGAGCGGCCCTCTGAGGCGACCGCCTGGAGTGAGTGGGCGGCGCGGCTGGGCGCCAGCACGGCCGACGAGCGCTGCGCCGCCTGCCTCGGCTTGCGCCTGCGGGCCGCGGCTGCGGCGGCTGCGCGTCTGGGCGTACCGCGCTTCAGCACGACGCTGAGCGTCAGCCCGTACCAGCGGCACGACCTCATTCAAGCGGCGGGGCGGACGGCCGCCGCCGAACACGGTGTGACCTTCGCCTACCTGGACCTGCGTGACACCTTTCGGCAGAGCTACTCCGAGAGCCGGCGGCTCGATCTCTACCGACAGGCCTACTGCGGTTGCGCCGCGAGCAAGTGGGAAGCCTGGCACGAACGGGCGCTGCGCAAGAGGGCGGGATGAAGAGCCGCCACGCTGCGCCCGGCGTCGATGACGCTCAGGGTTTGCGGCTCGATGATCTCGACTATGATCTGCCCGCGGAGCTGGTCGCGCAGCACCCCGTCGAACCACGAGACGCCTCCCGTCTGCTGGTCTGCCGGCGCGGCGAGGGCACGATCGCCGACCGCGTGTTCGCGGAGCTGCCCGGGCTGCTGCGCGCCGGCGACGTGCTGGTGCGCAACGACACGCGCGTGTTCCCCGCGCGAGCCTTCTTCCGTCGCGCCACGGGCGGGCGCATCGGGGCGCTGTTTCTGCGCCCGGCGGCGGAGGGGATGGCGGGCGCAGCCGGCGCGGGCGCGGCTGGGCCGGCGGCCGCAGGCTCCGGCGACCCCGCGGAGATGTGGGAGGTACTCCTGCGCGGCCGCCCGCGGCCCGGCGAGACGCTCACCAGTGAGGCGCTCGGGGAGGGCTGGCCGCTGGTCGCCGTGCGCCCCTACGGCGACGGCCGCTGGCTGGTGACCAGCAGGGGCGCACGGTCGGTGCTGGAGCTCCTCGAAGAGGCCGGCGTGACGCCGCTGCCGCCGTACATCCACGAGGCCCTCGACGACCCGGAGCGCTATCAGACGACGTATGCGCGCCTTGTGGGCTCTGCCGCGGCGCCGACCGCCGGCCTGCACTTCACGCCGGTCCTGGACGCCGCCCTGGCGGCCGCCGGGGTGACCATCGAGAGCGTCACCCTCCACGTGGGTCTCGGCACCTTCAAGCCACTGCAGGAGGAGACGCTGGCCGCGGACCACCTCCACAGCGAGACCTACGCGGTCGATGCGGCCGTGTGGGCGCGCCTTCTGGCGGCGCGCGCCCAGGGTCGCCGCGTCGTGGCTGTGGGCACCACCTCGGTGCGCACTCTCGAGCACCTCGCGCGCACTGCGCCGGAGGCGGCTGCGCCCGCCGGCCCGCCCGAAGCGGCTGCGCCCGCCGGCCCGCCCGAAGCGGCTGCGCCCGCCGGCCCGCCGGAGGCGGCTGCGCCCGCCGGCCCGCTCGCCTACCGCGGCGAGACGAGCCTGTTCATCACGCCGGGCTGCGAGTTCCGCGTTGTCGATGCCATCGTCACCAACTTCCACCTGCCGCGTACCAGCCTGCTGGCGCTGGTGATGGCCTTCTGCGGCGTGGCGCAGACGCGGCGCGTGTACGCGCATGCGGTGCGCGAGCGCTACCGTTTCTACAGCTTCGGCGACGCGATGCTGGCGCTGTGAGCGGCGCGATGCTGGCACTGTCGGCGTCGCGATACCGGTGCCGTCGGCGACGCGAGGGTGGCGCCGTCGGCGGGCGATACCGGCGCCGTGAGCGACGCGCGGGTGGCGCCGTGAGCGGCGCGAGGGTGGCGCCGTGAGCGACGCGCGGGTGGCGCCGTGAGCGCGCCAATGACGGCGCGGGGCTTCGCCTTCGCGGTGGAGGCGCGCGACGGGGCGGCGCGGGTCGCGCGCCTCACGACGCCCCACGGCGCGGTCGAGACGCCCTGCTTCATGCCCGTGGGCACCAAAGGCACGGTCAAGGCGGTGGCGCCGCGCGAGCTCGCCGAGCTGGGCGCGCGGATCGTCC
>JBAXRL010000021.1:0-16482 GCA_037131205.1 Actinomycetes bacterium
GAGACGTTCTCGTAGTAGATCGGCGTCGCGAGGATGAGGCCGTCGGCGGCGTACACCTGCTCGAGGATGCCCGCCATATCGTCGTCGTGCGGGCAGGCCCGCTCGCCGCAGAACACGTGACCGCTGCAGAACTCGACGCGTTTCTCCGCAAGCACGATCCGCGTGCAGTCGCAGCCGCCGCGTTCGAGCTCCTCGAGAGCAGCATCGACCAGGGTCGCGGTGTTGCCGCGCCGCCTGGGGCTGCCGATCACGGCGACGACCTTGGGGCGGGAGTCGGGAGCAGTCATGCGGTTTCCTCCGGATGATGTGGGTGGGCAGCGTTGTGGAGAGCGGTCGCCGTATCGGCGGCCCTCAGCCGGTCAGCGTCCGCGCCGCCTCGCGCAGCAGTTCGGTGTGGCGGTCGACGTCGGCCGTCGTCGTCTGTGGCGCCATCAGCGCCATGTTGTGGAACGGCGTCATGAGGATGCCGCGGTTCAGCATGAACAGGTGCAGGTAGCGGTCGAGCTCCTCGTCCTCGGCGGCGGCCGCCTCGCCGCCGTTGCGCGGCGGCACGGGGCGCGGCCAGTACTCCGCGCGGCAGCCGAGGCGCTTGACCACCCAAGGCAGGGCGAACTCGTCGATCACCGCCTGGACGCCGTCGGCCCAGCGGCCGGCGAGCGGGATCATGCGCGCGTAGGCCTCGTCGGTGAGCACCTCGCCCAGGGTGGCGCGCACCGCGGCGATGCTCAACATGTTGCCGGCCAGCGTGCCGCCGACGCCGCACTCGTCGGCGGCGTGGTAGTCCCAGCCGGCGCGGATGCGGTCGGCGACCGCCTGCCCGAAGCCGTAGACGGCGGCGGGCACGCCGCTGCCGATGGGTTTGCCGAGCGTCACCATGTCCGGCTCAAGGCCCCAAGCCTGCGTACAGCCGCCGGGGCCGGCGCAGATGGTGTGCGTCTCGTCGATGATGAGCAGCGTGCCGGTCTCGCGCGTCAGGCGCCGCAGCTCGGCGTGATAGCCCTCGTCGGGCAGGATGATGCCGATGTTGGTCAGCGCGGGCTCGGCGAGGACGCAGGCCACGTCGCCGGGCGCGAGCGCCTCCTGGAGCGCGGCCAGATCGTTCCACTCGATGACCTTGGACGTGACGGTCGGGTCGACGGGCGGGCCGGCGTTGCCCGGCTTGGATCCCGGCACACCGTCGTTGATGGTGATGATGGTCTCGTCCACGGAGCCGTGGTAACAGTAGTTGTAGACGAGGATCCTGGGCCGCTTCGTGACGTGGCGGGCGAGGCGCACGGCGAAGCGGTTGGCGTCGGTCGCTGTCAGCGCCAGCTGCCAGTACTGCAGGCCGAAGCGGCGGCTGAGCTCGGCGGCCACCCACAGCGAGTCCTCCGTGGGCAGCATCGTCGTGATGCCGCGGGCAGCCTGCTCCGCGATGGCGCGGACCGAAGCGTCCGGCGAGTGCCCGGTCATGGCGCCGGTGTCGCCGAGGCAGAAGTCGATGTACTCGTGGCCGTCGATGCAGGTGAAGCGGGCGCCATGGGCCTCGGCGACGTATGGCGGGAAGGGGCTCGACCAGCGCGTCATCCAGTTCATGGGCACGCCGTCGAGCATGTGCGCTTGCGCCCGTTCGAAGAGCTCGCGGGAACGGGGGTGGCGCGCGACGAAGTCTGCGTCTTCGCGCGCCTTGAGCGCCGCGAGCCGCTCGCGGTCGATGCTCGCCGTCATCGCTCACCTCCGAGGCGCACCGGAGGACGTCCAGCCGGCACGCGATCGTTGCGGCGGCGGAGGGCTTCCGCCGGACGCTCCTGAGTCACGCTCGGCGCCCTCCTCGTCCAGCGTACATCATCGCCCGCCGCCGGCCTCACGCGCCCCCTCCGCTCTGACGAGCCCCGCGTGCTCCCGAAAGCGCTGCACGCAGTTGATCGGCAGGTCCAGCAGTTCCGCGATCCGGAACTTGGCCTCCATCGCGCTCGACTCGCGGGGGTAGCTGATCTCGAAGGTCGTGATGCGCCCCAGCTGCCGTTCCCGGCGCACGTCCTCCATGGCGATGGGGTCGGAGAGGTCGAAGGGGCTGACCCCGAGCCGCTCGGCGACGTACGCCTTGGCCTCGCCGATCCGCATCCCTCGAGTGATCTGCATGCGCGCCACCAGATCTCCAGCAGCGCGCATCCCGCACATCCCCGAGGCGGTCGCGTGGGCACACGGCATCCCGAGAGGGTCGCCGCCGCCGACCTACAAGCCGTCCAGCCGCAGGATGTCGACGGTGGCGCGCGAGGCGCGCGCGACCGCGTCCAGCGGCAGGTAGCTGGTGGTGGGGACGGCGCCGACCCCCATGCCGATGTTCATGTGCACGGGGATCTCGGCCACCTCCATGCAGGGCTTGACCAGCGTCAGCGCGCGGGCGATGTTCCAGGCGCCGGTCCGGCGCGTGTTCACGGTGATCGCCGGACCGTAGATGGTCGCGCCCGCGCGGCGCACGAGCTCCATCTGCCCGCGCGGCCAGAGGCCCGCCAGGCGCACGCCGTCGTACTCGAGCCGGCCGTGCATCCCGAGCACGAACTCGCCGGCCATGCCGACCTGGATGCCCATGTCGGGGTGGGCCGCGCGGATCCGCTCGATGGCGAGGAGGGTGGCCAGGAAGTCGCCGTCGCCGGCCGCGCCGGCGGTGTCGAAGTCGATGCCGTCGGCGCCCGCCTCCCACATGGCGTCGGCGGTCTTCACCATGTCCTCCACGGCGTACCCGACCGCCTCCTCCTGGGCCGCCCGCGCCTCGTCCACCCGCGCCAGCGGCAGCAGCTCCGACCAGTTGGGCGCCGGCCCGTCGGGCTTCGAGTACAGGCCCAGGTTGGGCATCGCCCCGTACATCACCGGCACGGTCAGGACCGCCTGCGCGTCCTTCACGGTCTGGGCCTCGAACGGCAGGATCGTCCGGATGGCTTTGAACGAGTAGTCGACGTGCCCGAGCTCGACAGAGTCGGCCCCGAACATCTGCTCGTAGATCAGCAGGTCCTGCGTGCGCGTGCCGACCGTCTTGGACCCCGAGCCGTCGTAGGTGAGCACGACTTCGTCGCCGATGTCGACGGCGGAGAACCTGGCCGGCGACGCCCAGATCTCGAGCAGGTGGTCGAGCTCGTCCGCGGACAGCGGCGGCACCTTGGCCCGGCCCGCCGCCGCCAGGGTGCCCTCTTCGAGCTCCGCGCGCAGCTCGCTGCGCGTCAAGCGGGTCAGCGAGCCGTCACCCATGCGGGTCGGGTACTGCGTCTCCATCTTCTGATTCTCCCTCATCAGCGGGTGTCGGCGCCCGCGCCGCGCGCGTACCGCTCGAACGCGGCGCGCGCCTCGCGGCGGGCATCGTCGGGGATGGGTGTCGGCACGTGCGCGGCGACCACGGCCTCGGCGCGCTCCAGCGCGTCCCTCACCAGGGAGCGCCCCACGTACGCGGATGTGGCCTCGCGCTGGAAGACGGATGCGCGCCAAATCTCACCGCGGCGAGAGTTCACGCGAGAGCTGCGCCGCGCGAGGAACTGACCGCCCGGGCCGACCGCGGCGATGTCGTCGATCAGGGTCGACGCGTCGTCCACGGTGTCGGGCAGCTCGAGCACGCGCTTGACCGACCCGATGAGGTCGCAGTCGAGGATGGTCTTGGCGGTGGACACCGCCTCGTCGACGACCCCGGCGCCGACGAGCAGATCGGCGCCGCACAGCACGGAGGTCGCCGCCGTCAGTGCGCCCTCCGAGCCGGCCTGGAAGTTGGCGGCCTTGGCATCCGAGCTCATGCCGGCGCTCATGCTCGGCAGTCCGTACCGCCGGGTCATGGCCAGGCTCGCCATGTCGATCAGCGCGACCTCGGGCGTGCCGCTGAGATACCCGCCGGTGCGCAGGTGCGTGGAGCCGCCGATGGCGACCACCATGAGAGGGCAGCCCGGCGCCGCCAGCTGGAAGATGGTGACGGCGGCCAGGATCTCCGCGAGCGTGATGACCGTCGTGCCCAGGACGCTCAGAGGAGCCGTGGTGCCCATCAGTGGCAGGGGGTGGATCAGGATGGGCACGCCGTGGCGGGCGAGCTCGATCGAGGCCTCGAGCTTGTCGCCCTCGAACCGCAGCGGCGACACGGGGCAGTGCAGCGAGGAGTAGATCGGCCGCTCGTGGAGTGGCGCTCCGGCGATGGCTTCGAGCATCTCCAGGAGTGGAGGCACCTGCTCCGGCGAGTGCGCCACGACGCTCTGCACGTGCTTGGAGGTCGACTCCAGGGCGATGAGATCGGTCTCGAGGCCCACCGTCAGCGCATCGAGCTCACCCAACGTCACCGACGTCCAGATGAAGTCGAGGTCGTCGAGGGCGTCGAAGAGGCGGTAGAAGTAGGCGAGGTCGTCGCGGGTGGCGTCACGTGCCTGGCCGGTCACGTCGTCGAGGACCATCGTCACCATGCCGTCCGTGCAGCAGGCCAGCGGCGAGCCGGCGCCCACGAGCAGGTCGTGCGCGGCGTCGCGCGCGGCGAGCCGTACGCTCCCGGGAGCCTTCTCCAGGCAGCTCTCGACCAGCTCCGGAGGCAGCGTCGCGGAGCGACGCTCCCTGTCGACGCGCGCGCCGGCGTCGGCGAGGAGCTCCCGGGCGACCGTCGATTCCACGCCGATGCCCACGTGCTCGAGCACGTGCAGGACGCGCTGGTGCAGCGCGTCCTTCTCGTGGGGCGACAGGCATTCGAACTTCAGGTGCATCACAGACTCCGTTCTTCGGCCGCGTCGGCCGCGGCGACGATGGTGACACGCGTACGACAGGCCGGGACGTGTCGTCTCAGAAGACCGACGCCCCGGTAGTTTCGCTATCTGTACGTATAGCAAGCCAGTCTGGTTCGTGTCAAGGCCTCCGTGGTACGCTGCGACGCGATGGACCCATCGACGCCGACAGACACACTCGCCGCGAGCGGTGAGTCACGACAGAACAAGCGTCAGCTCAGTGCCGCCGCGTCCAAGGACAGGCTCATCGAGGCGACGATCCTCTGCATGGCCGACTACGGCCCCGCGGGCGTGTCCATCGAGAAGGTCACCGACGCCGCCGGGGTCTCCCGGGGTCTCGTCCGGCACCATTTCGGCAGCAAGCGACAGCTCCTCCTCGAGGCGTTCCAGCGACTTGCGGACGAGGAGCGGGCGGCGTTCGCCGCCGGCCCGGCGACGGACGACGACCCGGTGGCGACGCTGCGCGCCATCGTCGCCACGGAGTTCCGCGAGGAGCTGGCGGCGCCCGAGCGGGCTCATGCCTGGTTCGGGTTCTGGCAGGCGGCCCTCGGCGACCCGGACCTGAGAGAGATCAACGAGCGCGTGTACGCCGAAGAGCGCGAGCGGTACGCCGAGCTGTTCCGCGAGGCGGCGCGGCGACAAGGCCTGGACATCGATCCCCGCAAGGCCGGGATCGCGCTCGTGGCCCTGGCCGACGGGGCCTGGACCGAGTTGCTGATGGCTCCGGCGGACTTCAGTGTCGATGACGCGCTCGCGCTTTGTGATCACTACATCGACATGGTCCTGGAGCAGGGCCGGGAGGATCGAGAGCGGTCCGCCCAAAGCTGACTGGAGACTGAGCCTGTGACGCACACCCCCGACATCATCAGCTTCACGCCCCTGCTGCGCTCGACGGCCGACGACACCGCGACCGTCGAGCGCCTTCAGGCGGCGACCCTCGAGATCCTCGAGCGCATCGGCGTCTGCTTCCCCTGTGAGCCGGCGCTCGGGGTCTTCCGCCGCCACGGCGCCAGTGTCGATGGCGACGGCATCGTCAGGCTGACGCCCGAGCTGGTCGCGCGCGCCTTGGCCACGGCGCCGCGCTCCTTCGTGCTCGGCGGACGCGAGCCGCGCTTCGACCTGACCCTCGACGGCACGCGGACGTACCTCTCTACCGAAGGTGTGGGCACGCTGGTCCGCGACCCCGAGACCGGCGCGGAGCGCTCCTCGCGCAAGGCCGACGTCGAGCTGATGGCGCGCATCGTCGATGCGCTGCCGGCGATCTCGTTCTTCTGGCCGCCGGTGAGCGCCCAGGACCACGCCCGGACCGCGCCGCTGCACGAGTGCCACGCCGGGCTCACCAACACGCTCAAGCACGTGCGCGGCGCCACGACGGTGCACCCGCGCCAGGCGCAGCGCATCGTCGAGATGGCGACCGTGGTCGCCGGCTCCGAGGCGGCGCGGCGTGCACGGCCGCCGATCTGCGGCAACGTCTGCACGATCAGCCCCCTGTCGCAGGACGACGTGGGGATCGCGGCGGCGCTGGTCTACGCGGGGGCCGGCATCCCCGTGAGCTTCATGCCCATGCCGACCATGGGCTCGACAGCGCCGGCTTCGCTGGCCGGGGCGATCGTCCAGGGAGAAGCCGAGGTCGTGAGCGCCATGGTGCTCATGCAGCTGGCCTTTCCGGGAGCACCGGTCATCCACAGCAACATCGTCTCGGCGATGGACCCGCGCAGCGGGGGCTACATCGGCGACATCGAGGCGCCGGCCGAACGCCTCATCACGCGGCTCGGTCACGCCTGGGGAGTGCCACAGCTCTGCGGACCGTCGGTGACCGGCGACGAGGCGCACATCGGCTGGGATTTCGGCTCGCGGGCCGGCATCGGCGCCACCCTGCTCTCGGGCACCGAGGCCGAGATCAGCGGCGACCTCGGCGGCCTGCTCAACGGCTACTCGGTGCTCGATCCGGCCTTCATCATCCTGCAGCATGAGCTGGTGATGACCGCCAGGCGCACGCTCGCCGAGCTCCCGGCCGACGCCGATCTGGCGCTCGACGTGATCGCAGACGTGGGGCCGCGCGGCCACTACCTCGCCCATCAGCACACGCGCGACCACGTGCGCGGGTTCCCGCTGCCGCTGCGGCACCGGGGGGCGGGCTATGGATCCGCCGAGGAGGCGGCGCGGGCGGAGCTCACGCGCCTGGAGCGCGAGCACGAGCCCGAGCCGCTGCCTGCCGACGTGCTCGCCGAGCTCGAGCGCATCCTGGCCGAGGCCGACGGCGACGCCGAGCGACTGGCACTCTGAAGGAGGCCCCGATGGGCAGCACATTTCTGAACAGAATGGGTGACGGCGCCGCGGTCGAGATGACGCGCGACGAGATACGCGCCGACATCGAAGACGGCGCCGAGCTGGGAGCCCGGCGCGCCAAAGCAGCGGCGCTGGGCAGCGACGAGATCGACCACCTGGTCGACATCTTCGCCTCCAGTGCGCGCATGACGGGTGTCCCGGTCGGCGACGAGGTCGTGCTCTCCTGCGATGGGACGATGGACCTGCGCTCGGGCAAGATCGACGCCCTTTCGCAGGCCGAGCTCGTGGGCGGCGACCTCTGCGAGCTGGCGCTCCCGGACTACTCCTACAAGGCGGTCAAGACGATCGTCCCCACCGAACAGCGACTCATGCAGGACGCCCAGTACCGTCTCACCATCCCCGTGCAATACGGCGCCCAGGCCGATCTGGGTCGCTACTCGGTCCCCGACGGCCCGGTACCGAACTGGTCTCAGCTCCTGCCGGAGGCCCGCGTCGACGAGGCGCGCGCCGCCCAGGAAGAGGCAGCCTGCGAGTCGGAAGCCGACATGTTCCGCATCGGCGAGGCCATGTGGGAGGCCGGCGCCGATGGCATCGACTTCGATACCGCCGGCGCCGCCGGCGACGCCGACTTCCTCGCCGTGCTCAAGACGGTGCGCCGGCTGCGCGCGGCCTTCCCCGACCTGAGCATCGAGGTCGGCATGGCTTCGGAGTTCGTGCTCGGCATGCACGGCGAGCTGGAGTTCGAGGGCAAGAGGCTGGCCGGGCTGTGGCCGGTCGACCAGCTGCGGGTCGTCCAGGAGGCCGGCGCCACGATCTTCGGCCCGGCCGTCAACATCAACACCGGACGCACTGTGGCTTGGAACGTCGCCCGCGCCATAGCCATCATCAAGCCCTGCATGGACGTGGCGACGATCCCCGTGCACGTCAACGCAGGCATGGGGGTGGGCGGCGTGCCGATGAATCCCTGCCCACCTATCGACGCCGTGTCGCGCACCTCGCGGGCCTTCGTCGAGGTCCTGCGCGCCGACGGTTTGTAGATGGGCACCGGCGATCGCTTGGGTGTGCACCTGGCGCACACGCTGGCCGCGGGAATGAACGGGATGCGCGCCGCTGGAGATCTGGTGGCGCGGATGCAGATGACCCGAGGCATGCGACTCAAAGAAGCCAAGCTGTTCGTGGCCGACCGTCTCGGCGTCTCCACACGCGAGCTCTCCGACAGCGTCGTCATGCAGGAAGTGCGCCGCGAGCTCGGCATCGGTCTTCTCAGCGACCTGGAGAACGAGTGCGTCGGCGAAGCGTCGGCGATGGAGGCGAAGTTCAACATCGCCGAGCTCCTTGACCTGCCCATCAACTGCGTCGAGCGCTTTCGCGGGCGCGTTCACTCGCTGGGGGGCAGCGCGAGCACACCCTGAAGGTGTTCGAGCAGACGACGCCCAGCGACGCTCAGTCCCAATCCAGCGTCAGCTGGGGGCCCTCCAGGCCGACGATGTCGCTGATGTCCTGCATCGTCTCCATCATGCCGCGGTAGGCGCCGGCGGCGTCGCGCAGCGGCGCGTAGCGCACGAGGATCAGGCGGCCCTCTTCGAGGCGCCTGAACACGGCCTCGTCGCGGCTGCCGTCGCGGAAGGCGGCCTCCATACGCGCAATCGTCTTGCGCGAGTGCGCGTTGTGCGACTCGTCGACGTGCACGCCGACGTGGCGCAGTTCGCAGTCGGCGAACAGGTCACCGTGCCAGTAGACGAGCGTACCGTCTTCGTCGATGACCGAGACCTGGATCGGGAGATGTCGGATGACGAGGTCCATCTGCGCCGTTGTGAGCTTCCCGGCGACGGCCGCGCTGGGTCCGGCGCCGGGGGTGGTCTGGTGTCCCATCAGGTCGTCCCTTTCAGCTGAGTGATCAGGTCGTACTTCGTTGGCAGACTCACACGATCGGGAGACGCGACTATGACTCCCGCCGACCGTATGAGGCATTTGCTCTGATGCTGGAGGCCTCCCTTCCGGCGCTCCTCGCGGCCCTGCCCGACGGTGACGACGCCGAGTCGGGGTGACCGGGCGCCCCCCTTCCGGTGCTGGAGGGGCGCTTCTGCAGCTCGATCCCCCGCCGCTCAGTCCATCTCGTCGCGGCGCCACAGGGTGACGCCCTTCGGCATCGAGATGCTCAGGCAGCGCCGCAGCGCGCGTGAGACCGGGTCCGGTTTGCGCCCCTCGTCCTCCATCACCTCGCAGCGCTCGATGGCGCTGCGCACGGCGCGCGCGCCGGCCGAGCGGATGGGCTCCGGGGGCAGGTAGGTCGGCGGCTCGGAGACCAGCGGCGACTGCGCGTAGTCGTCCTCCAGACCCAAGGCTAGCGCGGCCAGGGTGCGGCCGATGAGGTTGGAGGCCGAGACACCGTTGCCGGAGTAGCCCAGGCCGTAGTGGACGTTGCGGTACTTGCCCAGGGCGCCGACCCAGGGAATGCCGTGCTGGGTGCGCTCCAAGGGCCCGCCCCAGCGCCACTCGACCGCGAGGTCGCGCGTCGCCGGCAGCATGGCGTGCATGTCGGCGACGATGCTCTCGCTCTCGCGGGCGTCGTGGTAGTGCGCGGGGATGACGTGGCCGCCGTACCCGAGGCGGCCGCCGCCGCGGCCGAAGACGAGGCGGTCGTCGGTCGTGCGCTGCGCGTAGTGCACGGCGGTGCGTCCGTCGGCGAAGGGACGGCCGCAGACCCACCCGAGGCGGTCGAGCGCGTCTGCGGAGCTCGCCGTGGCGACGACGTGCGAGGGGATGATGAACACGGTGCGGCGCAGCTCGGGGACGCGGGCGAGCCGGGCGCCGGAGGCGAGGATGAACTGATCCGCGGTCACGCTGCCGGACGGGGTCTTGACCACGGCCGGCAGCGTGCGCTGCAAGCCCACCATCGGCGTGGCCTCGTACACGCGCACGCCGGCCGCTACCACCAGGCGGCGCAGGCCCTGGGCGAGCAGCGCCGGCTGGACGCTGCCGGCGCGCAGGATCAGCGCCCCGGCCTCGGCCGCCGGCGACCCGGACATGGCGACCGCCTCGTCCTTGTCGAGGATGCGAAAGAGATCGTCGCGGCCCAGCTCGCGCGCCACGAGCGCCGCCTCCAGGATGCCGTCGACCTGAGCCGGGGACAGGGCCACGTTGAGGCCGCCCTCGAACGAGAGGTCGCAGTCGATGGCGCCGTCACGCACCGTGTCGCGGATGTCGTCGAGGCTCCGCCGGGAGGCGTCGAGCAGCCACATCCCGGCGTCCCGGCCGAACCGGGAGATGAGCTTGGGCAGAATGTCGTCCCAGCCGTTCACCCAGCCGCCGTTGCGGCCGCTGGCGCCGGCGCCGCAGTACTCGCGCTCGACGAGCACGACGTCCGTGCCCGGCGCGAGACGCTTGATCGAGAGGGCCGTCCAGAGACCCGTGAACCCGCCGCCGACGATGCACACGTCGGCGCGCTCGGTGGTCGTCAGCGGCACGATGTCGCCGGTTTGCCAGCGCGGGTCGCCGCCCTGCCAGTAGACGGCCGCGCGCGCCGCGCCGCCGTGCCAGGCCTTCGCCTTACTACTCTGATCCGCCATCCTCGCTCACTCCTTCAGCCTTCTTGCCGGCGCTCGCGCCGGCGTCCCGTCGGGGCAGCCTACCGCCGTCAAGCGGTCGCGTCACGCGTGCGCCTCCAGCCGGCTCACGTCCCCGGGCGGTGGGCCTCGACGTCCGCGAGGATGCGGTCGAGGCCGGCCGTCACGTCGTCCGGCAGCTCGAAGGCGCGCGGCTCGGAGCGCAGCTCCGCGACCCGCGCCTTGAGGCGGTCGAGCAGCGTCTTGCTGCCCTCTGCCCGCCAGGCGTCGTGCCGCGTCGTGTCGAGCAGGTCGCTCTGCCAGATCCCGCGGAAGTGTGAGCGCGTGTACGGCCGGGCCAGGTGATTGCCGCCCGGCCCGACGGCCTTGATCTCGTCGAGAGCCAGCGCTTCGTCGTCCACCTTCAGCTCGCTCATGAAGTATTTCGTGTAGCCGATCAGCTCGTTGCCGAGGAGGATCGACTCGTAGCTGCTCTGCAGCCCGGCCTCCAGGTAACCGACGTCGTGCAGCAGCGTCGCCCGCGAGAGCAGGCCGGTCACGGTGGTGATGGCGCTCTCCACGCCCCACTGCTCGTCAAGCGTCTTGCTGTCCGAGTGCGCCGCGTAGCTGAAGCTCGGCAGGTCGTACCAGCGCGCCAGGTCGGTCTGCGCCTGGTAGCCCTGGATGGGGCCGGCCGACGAGTACACCTCTGTCATCGTACGCATGTTCATGGCGCCCACGCCCACACCCCATACGAAGGGCGCTCCCGGCTTGACGGCCTGGCTGAGCACGAGGCCGGCGAGCACCTCGGCGTTGGCCACGACGATCACGGACGTGATGCTGGCCGGCGCCGTGGTGCCGGCGTTGGGCGCCGGCGCCCAGATCAGCGGGATGCCGAGCTCGGCGCAGGCGATGACCTTGCTGGCGCCGTCCTCGTCGAACAGCAACGGCGGCACCGGCATCGCGTAGATGCCGAAGCTGTCGGCCTCGCCGGCCAGCGCCGTCATCTCCTTGAGCTTGCCGAGGATGTGGCCGTCGCGCGGCGCCACCAGCAGCGGCTTGCGGGTGCCGCGCACCATGGCGTCGACCTGGGCGAGGTCGTCGATCGCCTGTGGCACGTCCTCGGGCAGGCCCATGCTCATGACGAAGTCGATGTGCGGCAGCTTCTCGCAGAGCGCGGCCATGCCTTCCACGTCGGCCTTGCGCACGCGGCGCCGTTGGCGCGTGTCGGGGTCGCAGACGTACAGCACGTCGCTGCCGGTGCCGCAGTAGCTGTGGTGGGCGTCGAGCACGAGCGGCGCGGTGTCGCCGCCGCGCGGCTTGATGGTCGCGTCGCGCGGGGCGCTCGCGAGGGCCGCGTCGACCAGCTCCGCCGAGATGCGCACACGCGTGCCATCGACGTCGGCGCCGGCTTTGGCGAAGATCTCGAGCGCCGGCGCGTACCGCACCTCGACGCCCGTCTCGGCGAGGATCTCCAAGGTCGCTTCGTGCACGCGCTTGCAGGCTGCGTCGTCCCAGATCGTCAGGCGAGCCTCGTTCATGCCGCCATCTCCTTCGTCGTCGACGCAGCCGCGAGCTATCGCTCGAGCCGGTGCGTCCGTGGGTGTCGTGGGGCCGGCGTTGCACCGGCCCGGAAGAGTCTACCTTGTGCGCGCCGCGCGGGCGGCGCGGCTCGACGGCAGCGCGCGCGGGCGGCTTCGCGGGCGGCGCTTGCCGGCGGACTCGTGGCCACCGGGGCGCCCCTGGCCCGGAAGGCCAGGTGAGCGGCAGAGGGAAGCGGGTCATGTCGGGACCGACCTCGGCGAGGGCATTCTCGGCCGTGCGTCTCTCGACGCCGGGGATGCCGCGGCACAAAGGCCCGCAGCTTCGTCGGGTGCAGAATGCGGCGACGAAGACCCAGCGCGCCTGCATTGACACTTCGGTCTTGGGCGGCTGCTTCGATCCTGAATTCGCCCGCTGGTCGAACGCACTCCTCGCGGACTTTCGCGCAAGCCTCCTCAGCAGCACGGGATTCTAACGCCCAAGCTCTACGCTGATGGCGTCCATATTGCCTTGGCGACGATCGCCGAGGCCGATCTGTTGGTCAGCTGAAATTTCAGGCACATCGTCCGCTATGACAGGTCCGGCTGTTCACCGCCGTGAACCTGGAACCAGGCTACAAGCCGCTGGCAATCTATTCGCCTCGCGAGGTGGCAAGCGATGAGTAAGACAACCATCAAGGCCGTGGAGACCGTGCGCAGCATTCGCGATGCGCAGTACGAGCAGTTGCGCGGGAAGAGTCCGGAGGAACGGATCGCCTTCTATCGCGCCAAGGCGCGCCTGCTGCAGGCACAAGTCGCGACGCAGCGCCAAGAGCGGCCCGCCGACGATCTGCGCTCTGCATAACAGGCGTCGGTTTGTCGTGGCATGGTCCACGCGGTCAGGTCAGTCGCCCCAACGCTCATGTGTCCCCGGCAGGCGGTTGAGAGTGTCGCGGGCCCGGGGTTCCTCACCGGCTTGACGTAGACGCCCTTTCTGAACCCGTCACTTGGAACGGTCCATCCCGACGCTGGGTGGCTTGTTGGCGTACGGAGTGGTCGGTGAACGTCAACCGTCGGCAGGCATCGTCACCGGTGCACTCCAAACACGGCAAGGCTATGCTGACCTGGCCATGATCCCCACCTCATGACCATCCCCTTCCGTCCGGCTCCGCGTTCAGCCTCCGGATCGACGAGCGGCGAGAAGGCGGAGATGGCGCGCCGCACGCGCCGCGGCCGCCGCGGCGGGGTAGTACTGAGAGGGAAGATAGGGAATCCCGGCGAATCCTTGTCTTCCCCCCGGCGAGCGAGCCTGCGAACGGCCGTGCGCGACCCGACAGTTAGGGAACCCCTATCTTCCCTTTGCGCACTACCCCGCGCCGGGGCCGCCGGGGGCGCTGCGGCCGCGCGCGCCTGAGCGAAGGGGATGGTCATGTCCCAGCCTTCCGCCCATGAGCCCGCGCCGAGTCCCTGCCGCTTCTTCGAGAACCGCGTAACTTGTATGCAATACAACTTGTATGGCATGCTCCTTCAATGAACGAGCTCTTCATCGGCAGAGGCGCGGAGCTCAGGAGCCTGGAAGACGCTTGGGAACAGCCGGGCTCCAGCCTCGTGCTGGTCTGGGGCCGACGCCGCGTCGGCAAGACGCGTCTTCTCGGCCGCTTCGCCGACGGCAAGCGGGCCGTGTTCTACGGCGCCACCCAGCAGGCGCCCGCGGCCGAGCTGGCGGCGTTCTCCGACGCAACGCGGAGCGCGCTCGCCCCGTCGGGGACCGACCTCCTCGCCCACGGCGACTTCCCCAACTGGGTGTCGGCGCTCGACTACCTCGCCGCGCAGGCTGCTTCACAGAGACTCCTGGTCGTACTCGACGAATTCCCCTACCTGGTGGCGACCGAACCGGCGCTGCCGTCGCTCTTGCAGCGCTTCTGGGACCATCGCGGCAGCGCGTCGAAGCTGATGCTCGTCTTGTGCGGTTCAGCGCAGGCGGTCATGGTCGATCTCCAGGCGCAGAACGCACCGCTGTTCGGGCGCGTCGACCACCGTGTTCGCGTCGAGCCGTTCGCCGTGCGGGACGCGGCGCTGTTCACTCCGGGAGTCGCGGCCGCAGATGCGGCGGCGATCTACGGGATCCTCGGTGGCATGCCGACGTACCTGTCGCGGTGGCGCACCGGCCAGGGCAGAGACGCCAACCTGCGGCGGCTGTTCGGCGAAGCCTCGTCGCCGCTGATCGAGGAGGGCGAGTTCGTGCTGACGAGCGAACTGCCAGACGCCTCGGGCTACTTTCGCATCCTGCACGGCATCGCCGCCGGCAATCGCACCTTCAACGCCCTGCGCGACTTCGCGGCCATCGATATCGCGCGCCAGCTCGACCGGCTCCAGCGCGTCGGGCTGGTGCAACGCGAGGCGCCGGCGACTGAAGATCCGCTGCGCTCGAAACGCGTGCTGTATCGCATCGGCGACAACTTTCTCCACTTCTGGTTTCGGTTTGTCCATCGACGGCGCGTCGACATCGCCCGCGGACTCGGACGGGAGGTCGTCGATCGCGCGATCATTCCCAGACTGAACGACTACATGGGGGAGCCCTGGGAGGAGATGTGCCGCGACCACGTCAGGCGACTCGCGGCCGGCGGCGCACTGCCGGTCGAGGTATCGGCGGTGGGGCGCTGGTGGAACCGCGACAACTCGATCGAGATCGACGTGGTCGGTCTCGACGATCGCAAGGTGGTGCTGGCCGGGTCGGTCAAGTGGGCGGCGTCCAGTGGCCGAACGGAGTTGCGACGGCTGCAAGCGTCAGTCGAGGCGTTGCCGAACCGGGCGCCGCGCGTTGAGCTGGTGCTCTTCGCCCGCGAGCGCGTGAGAGACGTTGCGCCCGACGAGGCGCTGACGTTCACGGCGAACGATCTGTACGCGTAGGGGCAAGGGGCGCGCCGCTCACAGCCCCAGCCTCGAGCGCGCCCTGGCCGAACAGCGGGGCGGCCTGTTCCTGCCGGTCGACCTCGCGATGCGCGGACACCGTATCGCCGAGATCGGCGCCTCGCACTCAGCGATCGTCTGAGCGATCCACGACCGCGAGCCGGAGGCCGCCGCCGGCGCCGATCCCTACTCCTGCTCGTCGATCTCGCGCCCGCGGCTCCGGCGCCGCAGCAGCAGCACGACGACCACGATCACCGCGGCGCCCACGAGCCCAACGACGAGCCAGGCGGTCGGGCTCGTCCTCGTCGTCGCCGTCGTCGCGGCGACCGGCTTCAGGTTCACGTACGTGTCGACGTTGCCGGCCGTGAAGAACGCCGGCCCGTTGCCATCGTTCACGCGCGTCCAGCCGGTCCAGTCGGCGGTGTCGTAGGCCTCAAAGTAGTCGGGGTACGCGACCACCACCCACGGCGTCTGCTCGTACATGATCTGCTGCATCCGCCAGATGGACTGCTTGCGCTGCTCGGGGTCCAACTGCGCCGCCTGCTCTTCGGAGAGCTTGTCGTACTCCGCATTCGACCAGGCCGGCTCGTTGGTGCTGCCGATCTGCCAGGTGGCCTCCGCGGTCAGCGTCTGGCCGGGGTCCACGTAGCCCAGCCAGCTGTCGATGTACATGTCGAAATCGGGGCGGTACGCGCTGCCCTCGAAGTTCCAGACGCGGGCGCTGAGCGCGCCCGCATCGAGCACGGAGAACTCGAGGTCCAGGCCCAGCTGATGAAGCCAGCCGACGATGAGCTTGCCCTCGGTCTGCGAGGGCACGTTGTCGGTGGTCACGTACAGACGGAGGACGATCGGCTTGCCCTGCTTGTCCACGCGCTTGCCGCCCTTGAGCGGGTAGCCGGCTTCGTCGAGCAGCCGGCCGGCCTCAGCCAGGTCGAAGCCCATCTCCTGGTCCGCCGCCGGCTGCCAGTGGTAGTCGGGATCTTGCCAGGTCTTCGGCGGGACGATGGTGGTGCCCGGCGCGGCGTAGCCCTGGAAGGCGATCGCGCACAGCTTCTCGCGGTCGATCGCGTAGTTGATGGCGTTGCGGAAGCGCCAGTCCTTGAGCACCGGCGCGCCCATGGAGTCGGGGCTGTCGAAGCAGTTGAGGTTCAGGTACTCCCAGTTGTAGTAGGGATACGCAAGCGCCTCTGTGCCCGGCTCGGACTCGAGCGTGCGGAACTGGGCCACGGGGATGCCCCACGCCGCGTCGAGATTGCCCGATTTGAAGTCGATGGTCATCGTGTCGGGGTTCTGATAGGTCGCGAAGACGATCTCGTCGACGGTCGGTCGCTGGCCGTGGTAGTAGGGGTTCCTCTCCATGCGCAGGAACTTGCCCTTCTCGAACTCGACCGCCGTGAAGGGCCCGCTGCCGATGATGGGCACGGGGTTGGTGAAGCTCGTCGTGGCCGCCTTCGGCGTCACCTTGCTCCAGACGTGCTGGGGGATGATGGGGATGAAGAT